>JBILCQ010000015.1:0-16842 GCA_044353065.1 Flavobacteriales bacterium
ATGATAAGGGAAACGCCACAAACACCCGTTGTGCGTAAATCTAAACTTCCTGTGTAAAAGAACGCCTGTTGTCTGAGCAAAATTGCGTGCTAATTTTGCGCGCCGAACAGCAAACAGCTGATCGCTCCAAAATAAACTTCAACCATGAAAGTAACCGTAGTAGGTGCAGGCAACGTAGGCGCTACCTGTGCTGATGTACTCGCACATCGCGAGATTGCTAACGAAATTGTGCTGGTCGATATCAAGCCCAATTTTGCGGAAGGCAAAGCGCTCGACATTTGGCAAACAGCCCCCATCAATCTTTACGACAGCCGCACCATCGGCAGTACCGATGACTACAGCAAAACAGCCGATTCGGATGTTGTTGTAATTACATCCGGTCTTCCGCGCAAACCGGGCATGAGCCGCGATGATTTGATCGCGACGAATGCAGGCATCGTTAAAACGGTTACTGAGAATGTGATTAAATACTCACCCAATGCAAAGATCGTTGTAGTGAGCAACCCGTTGGACGTTATGACCTACTGCGCATACCTCACAGCTAAGGTGGATAGCAGCCGTGTATTTGGTATGGCCGGTATTCTCGATACTGCTCGCTACCGTGCATTCTTGGCTGAAGCTCTCAACTGTTCTCCAAAAGACATTCAGGCAGTTCTTATGGGTGGTCACGGCGATACTATGGTACCGCTTCCACGCTACACAACTGTAGGCGGAATTCCGGTTACTGAATTAATCTCTGAAGAAAAATTGAATGCGATTGTAGAACGTACCAAAACAGGCGGTGGCGAAATCGTAAACCTTCTTGGAACTTCCGCTTGGTATGCACCGGGAGCAGCCGCTGCACAAATGGTAGAGGCCATTGTTCGTGACCAGAAGCGCATCTTCCCTTGCTGCGTTTGGTTGCAAGGTGAATACGGACTGAAGGACATATTCCTCGGCGTTCCTGTGGTATTGGGTAAAAATGGAGTTGAGAAAATCATCGAACTTCAACTGAACGAAAGCGAAAAAGCATTGCTCAATGCTTCAGCTAAAGCAGTGAAAGAAGTAATGAATGTGCTCGATAACATGAATGCGAATGCATAGTTGAAAATTATTCAACAATAAAAAAGGCGCCACTTGGCGCCTTTTTTTATGCATTCGATTTTCTTATTTCTTCTTAGCCGGCTGAAGTGTTGGCTTCGCTGTTTCCTTCTTCACTTCTTTCACTTCCTTCTTTACCGGTTCTGTTGCAGGAGCAACAGGCACTTCGGGAGTAATTGGCGTAGCAGGAACTGCAGGTTTCTTCTTCACATACTTCAACTCATCAACGATATTCTTTCCGCCCATCAACTTCTCTACGACAAACAACACGTAGCGAATATCCACCGAAATAGTGCGCTGCAATTCAGGTTCGAAGGCAATATCACCGCTCATCGCTTCCCAGTTACCGTCGAAAGCAATACCAACGATGTTACCATCACCATCAATGACAGGGCTGCCGGAGTTACCGCCGGTGATATCGAGGTTGTGAATGAAACAAGTAGGCAATTCGCCCTTGCTGTTGGCATAGCGACCAAAGTCTTTCTTCGTAATCAAGTCAGCAAGCTTATCAGGCACAACGAACTCAGGGTTAGTATTATCGCGCTTCTCCATGATACCGGCTGCTGTAGTATAATAATCGTAATGCACCGCATCGGCTGCCTTATAATCATCCACTACTCCATAAGTGATACGCATGGTGCTGTTTGCATCGGGTGCATATGCCTTCTCAGGATTCATTTCACGAAGACCTGCAACAAACTGACGCATGCCCTTATTGAACTTCGCTGTAGGATTCATACCACGGAATTTCATAGCGTGCTCGGTGGCGCTTGATGCAGTGGTATAAGCCAAATCCTTGTCGATTGTCTTCGCACTGGGCTTATTCAGAAATTCCATCAAACGAGTCTTATCGGTAAAGATGGAAGTTTCGAAAAGCTTATCCGCATAAGCAGCAACATTGCCTTTGAACTTAGCGTCCAGGTTTGCATGCCAGGTCGCACGATCGGTTGTGATACGTTCGCGGTAGAGATTCGAAAGATTTACGAATACTACTTTGTCTGTAGCTGCATCATATTCCTTGAAATGCGCCTCGATATCAGCACTCAATGAAGCAAGACCTTCCTTGCGCTTCGTCTCATCGGTTTCAGCCAAAATTTGCTTAATGGCCTCGCCCATTTCAGCAGCAAATCCCATGAATTCAGCACCACCCGCTCCGCAAAGCGATGAGTAAGTTGATGCCTTCACGTAGGGATCCCACTCAGAATAATACTCCTGAACAAGTTTCAAAGTCTCACCATATTTAGACTTGGCAGAACCATTGCCATTTAGCCAGCGAGTAAAATCATTTTCAATTTTCGCTTTGTCACTCTTCACATCCAAGCGCTTCAAACCGCGTGTTTGACCTATGTAGTACTTCCAGCCATTTGCAGTTGACGCATACTTCGCGGCATACATCAAACGCACGCGCGCATCCTTATCCATCACACTCTTCCAGCTCTCGAGCTTTGTTCCAAGGCACTCAATAAGCGCTGGGTTGCGTGTTTCCACAGCTTGGTCAATACCGTATGACGTCAGGTAACGGCTTGTGCGACCTGGAAAACCCATAATCATAGTGAAATCACCTTCACTCACACCATCGATGTTCACAGGCAAAAAGTGCTTTGGCTTATAAGGAACGTTGTCCTTGCTGTAAGCCGCCGGCTGATTGTCCTTACCGGCGTAGATGCGCAACATGGAGAAGTCACCGGTGTGACGTGGCCACATCCAGTTGTCGGTATCACCACCAAACTTTCCTACGCTCTCGGGCGGATTACCCACCAAACGGATGTCGCTAAACGTTTGATAAACCATCATGTAGTATTCATTTCCGTAGAAGAATGACTTTACCTCTACTTCATACTGTCCATTGTTTGTATTGGCAGCAACCAACTCTTTTGTTTTGGCAGCAAGGGCCTTATCACGATCTGCTTCCGACATACCATCGTTTACAGCACCGAGCATCTGCTTGGTTACATCTTCAATGCGAACCAAAAACGAAATCTTGAAATTTTCAATGGGCAATTCTTCTGCGAAACTCTTCGCGCAAAAACCATTCAGCAATAGATTGTTCTCAACGGTTGAAAGTGTTTGAATCGCATCGTAACCGCAGTGATGGTTTGTAAAAATGAGTCCCTTGTCGCTCACTACTTCACCGGTGCACTGACCGTAATTCAAACGCACAATGGCATCTTTCAGGGATGCATTATTGATGCTGTAGATTTCCTCTTTGGTAAGATTCAGACCGAGGCCTTTCATTTCTGCCTCGTTCATGCGGTTGAGCAAACTAACCAGCCACATTCCTTCATTGGCCAGCACCGCAGAGGGCAGCAGAGTAATCAGCAGCACTGCGATATACATTGTTCTTTTCATGTTGATTGATGATTGATTTATTGGGTTATTAATGAAAAACTTAGTCTTGCTTAATGACAGTGGCCGGATTCCAGGTTTGTTTCGCAATTAAAGAATCCATCTCAAGGTAGAGCATTCTCAAAGCCGCGGGGCCTTTGTATCGATTTCTAACTAGGTGCAATTTTCCGTTGTGAGCAATCCCGGTTATGATATTCGGCAAATCCTGTACGCCCTCGTTATCATAGACCGCATTGAGCTCAAAATACCCGATTTCGCTTGCCTTTTGAAGCACGGGCGCAATGTCGGAGTGCATGATGACTGTTTGAAAACGCCCGATTCGATCGACATGATTCTTTCCAATGTAAACGGCCCTCCCATCTCTCATCACCGTAAACTCGAAAATGGGACACATGCCATAACAAGCCCCCCGAGAATAATAGAGCATCGTATCATTTACGATGGGCGGCACAGGTCGCTCGCTTCGTTGCGTGATAGGCGGCTCTGCCTGCGGAGCGCTTCGCTGCTTCATGCAGGAAACTGTCATGACAAGTATTGAAAAGACAAGAAGGCTAATTCGCATCTTATTTTTTTCCTTGTTGAGCAAGCTTTTGTCGCTGCGCTTTTTGAGCATCCTCTAAACGCTGCATAAAACTGCTCTTCGTTTGTGGCTTTTTCTTATTCTCTTCAATCTTGGCGCGAATAGCATTCTCGTCGATGAAGTATTTCTTGATAGCCCACATTTGACCTATGCTCACCATGTTGGCCATGAAGTAATACAAACTCAATCCGGAGGGTTGGCTATTAAAGAAGAACAACATCATAACGGTGAAAATATTCATCATCACAGTCATGTTGGGCATGCCCGGCTGCTGAGCCATCTGCGGCTGACTTCCCATGCTCAACTTCGAGTAGAAGAAAGTCGAAATACACATGAGAATCGTGAATCCGCTCACGTGATTTCCGTAGATGGAACTCAATACAGGTATGTGCTGTTCCCAACTTAGAATGCTGTCGTAAGCTGCCAGGTCATCGGCCCAGAGAAAACTCTTTCCTCTCAACACAATTTCAGCAGGGAAAAAGCGAAACATGGCATAAAGTATCGGCATCTGCAGCAACACGGGAATGCAGCCGGCAAAGGGATTCACACCGGTCTGACGATACAAAGCCATCGTAGCTGTCTGCTTGGCCATGGGATCCTTGCCTTCATGCTTTTTATTGATTTCATCAATCTCCGGCTTCAATACGCGCATCTTGGCACTGCTCAAAAAGTTCTTCCACGTGATGGGGAACAAAACTGTTTTAATACTCAACGTTACCAAGAGAATGATGAGTCCCCAGCTTCCTATAAACGAAGAGAAAAACCAAAATAACGGGCGAACGCAATAGCGGTTTACAGTTCCAATAATGCTCCATCCGTAATCGATAACGCGATCTATTTCATCGACATTCAACTTCTTCAGTTCCTTGTAGTCATTCGGGCCGAAGTAAAAAGTCATTTCACCGAATGCATTCTCACCGCCCTTCATTGGCAACAACAATTTCGACTGATACAACTTCGTATGAAGACTATCCTGCGGCACGTTCACTTGCACGTATGATCCTGCCTGAAATCCATCTTTGGCAATCACCGCTGCCGAAAAATAATCTTGCTTGAATGCTACCCACTGCAATGGTTCCTCAGCGGTATAACTATCATCATCCGACTCACTCAGGTAATCGCGATCTTCTTCACCTTCACGATAATATACAGAGCATCGAGAGCGCTCTGCAGCCAAGCCCTTCTCGTTATTGATACCGGCAGCAGCCCATTCGAGTTGGAGCGGCTTGGCAGCCATTTCCAATTCATTACCCAAACCATTGGCATTCACTTTTACATCCACCGAGTAAGCATCGGGCTGTAAAGTGTAGATAAGTTCGAGGTACTTCGCTGGATCTTCCGACTTAAGGTGCATAATAAGAGTGCCTGCAGATTGCGATGCATCTATATCGGTTGCGCTGGGTTCGAAGTAAAACTCATCAGACGGAAACTCTCCCTTGCCCGACACATGCAATCGCAACTTCATAGTCGAAAATGCTTCGCTCCACAAACGAATGTTCTCCTTCGTTGCGTAGTTCTTATAACCATCGAGCAATTCTGCAGATGTAAACAGGCCACCCTTCGTGTTCAGCGTCAGCTTTACCTTACTATTGCGAATGACCACCGAACGATTTTCGCCATTGGTAGCAGCCGCAAGCACGCCATATTTGGCAACCACAACCTGATTGGCCAACGCTTGAGAAAGAGAATCATTTTGCGTTGAATCGCTTACTACCGCTATTGTCTGCTGTTCAGCAACTGGCACAGGTACAGGAGGAATGACCGCAGCTGCGCTATCGAGCGCAGCCTGTTGGGATTCGCGAATTTTCTCCTGCTCGTTGGCTTGGTACCACGAAAAGCCCAGCAACAACAAAATCATTAAGGTGAAGCCTATCGCGGTGTTTTTGTCAAATTTCATATCGTTTGTAAAAGGCGGCCAAAAGTCGCGACGAATCGGGGAAAAGGAAAATAATTTTATGAAAAAGGATGAAATCGACACAACCCCGCATGCATCGATAGTTTCGCCCCATTTTTGCGCTGATGAAATTCCGCGCATTCCTGCTATTGGTGCTGAGCTCCCTTTTCCTCATTGCATTGCAATTGGGCACCGGAAGCGTGGTCATTGCCCCGAGCTCGCTCTGGAATACGCTATTTTCAAAAGAGCTAGCCGAGCAAACACATCTAACTATTCTATGGGACTCGCGAATTCCCCGCACGCTGGCAGGTATTCTTGCGGGAGCGGCCTTGGCTTGGAGTGGTATGCTGATGCAAACCCTTTTTCGCAATCCGCTGGCAGGGCCTTCAATGCTGGGTATCAGTTCAGGCGCCAGCTTGGGTGTTGCATTGCTTGTGTTGGGGGGAGGCTTCTCTGCGTGGCCCGGTGTTCCTGGCTATATAAGCATAGCTGCAGCGGCCTTCATCGGAGCATTCGCGCTGCTCACGTGCGTGTTACTCGCCGCAAACCGATTGGCCAACGAATCGACATTGCTCATCTTCGGCATCATGCTAACTTTCTTTACCTCTGCTTTGGTGGACGCATTGCAATCGCGCGCCGGCAACGAGGCGCTGCGTTCTTATGTGACATGGGGCATGGGAAGTTTTGGTGACTGCAATTACACGGAGCTCACGCTTTTGGCAACCGGATTAATCATTAGCATTGGCTTATCTCGGATCATCCTTCCTCGCCTTAACCTCATGCTCCTGGGTGAAAATTATGCGTCCACGATGGGAGTCGATGTGAGGAAGACTCGCTTGGCCATGATGGTTGCAACAGGTCTGTTAGCAGGTTGTGTAACAGCGTTCTGCGGTCCTGTTTCCTTCATCGGGCTTGCAGTGCCGCACATTTCGCGCTGGGTCACGCAATCAGCCGACCATCGAAAAAACTTTATACCGACCCTTTGGCTTGGAGCCATTGTAGCTCTGGCGTGTGACTGGATTGGTCGAATGACGGCACTTCCCCTCAATACGATTGCTTCGGCCCTGGGTGCTCCATTTGTTGTGATGCTGGTTATTCGATGGAAACGCTTTAAACCCTTGATATGAGCGCTAATCATTCCATTGAAATACGAAATCTTACGCTTGCCTATCCGGGGAAAAAGCTCATGGATGGTATTTCTATGCGCATTGAATCGGGAGTGCTCACTTCCCTTCAAGGTCGAAACGGAACGGGTAAAAGCACACTGCTGCGCTGCATTGCGGGACTGACTAAACCTTCACAGGGCGATGTGCTCATCAACAACCAATCTATCTTTCAACTATTGCCACTCGAACGCTCGCAATTAATCGGCGCACTTTGGACAGATAAGGTGCGAATACCGGGTATTACACTGTGGGATTTGGTTTGGATGGGAACATACAACGCCCGCAAATCGGAATCGACAGCCGCGCTTAACGTCATCACCGAAGAATGCATCGAAGCACTCGATCTGCAACCACTCGCGCAGCAACCACTCGATCAACTCAGCGACGGAGAATTGCAAAAGGCAATGATTGCTCGCGCGATGGCACAGCGACCTTTATTTCTTTTACTGGACGAACCAACAACCTACCTGGATTACGTAGCGAAAGAAGAACTGATGCTTACGTTAAGAAAGCTTTGCGAAAACAACGGTCCGGGAATTCTCTTCACCTCACACGACCTCGACATCATCGCAAAACACGCACAAAACAAACTGGAATTGCTGAATGGAGAAGTGCGTGCAATTGGTTAAGAAGCTAATGAAATAGGCCAAAACCTACTTATTTTCGTGGCCCCAAACCATTGAGCTATGAATATTACGGTAGTAGGATCAGGATATGTAGGCCTGGTAACAGGCACATGCTTCGCGGAGACCGGCAACAACGTAACCTGCGTGGATATTGACGCAGCGAAGGTAGAGCGCATGAAAAACGGAGAAATTCCGATTTACGAGCCGCACCTCGATGTGTTGTTCGAGCGCAACATCAGGGAAAACAGATTACAATTCACCACCGATCTAAAAAGCGCAGTTGATACAGCTCAAATCATTTTCCTCGCACTGCCAACTCCTCCCGGTGAAGATGGAAGCGCCGACTTGAGCTACGTGCTCAATGTTGCGCAAGAATTAGGAAAAATCATAACCGATTATAAAGTTATCGTTGACAAAAGCACGGTACCGGTTGGCACAGCCGAAAAAGTGCACAATGCGATTGTGAGCCACACCAACGTTCCGTTTGATGTGGTGAGCAACCCGGAATTCCTGCGCGAAGGATTTGCTGTGGATGATTTCATGAAACCGGATCGCGTTGTTATTGGAACCAATAGTGCTCGCGCCCGCAAGCTGATGGAAGAGTTGTACAAGCCCTTCACTCGACAAGGCAATCCCATTATATTCATGGATGAGCGCAGTGCAGAGTTGACAAAATACGCGGCCAATGCATTCCTAGCAACGAAGATTTCTTTCATGAACGAAATAGCTAACTTCTGCGAAAAAGTGGGCGCCGACGTCGATATGGTTCGCATCGGAATGGGCACCGACACACGTATCGGTAAGCGATTCCTTTTCCCCGGAATTGGATATGGAGGCTCATGCTTTCCCAAAGACGTGCAGGCCTTGTTTTACAGTGGAATGGAGAACCATTATGAGTTCAAGATTCTCAAGAGTGTCATGAAAGTGAATGAGCGTCAGAAAACCATACTTCTTGGCCCGATACTCGACCACTACGAGGGCTCGCTTACCAATAAAACTATTGCATTGTGGGGACTCGCATTCAAGCCCGATACCGACGATATTCGCGAAGCTCCGGCAGTCTACATGATTGAGCACTTGCTGGAAGCAGGTGCCAAAATTGTGGCATTCGATCCGGAAGCCATGGAAAACGTCAAACGCCAGAAGGGATATCCAATCACATACGCATCCGATCAATACGAAGCGCTAAAAGATGCCGATTGTCTGCTCATTTGCACGGAATGGAGCGCGTTCAGAAATCCGGATTTCAATAAGATGTCGGATCTTTTGAAGAGCAAGACAATCTTTGACGGGCGTAATCTGTATGATCTCGACAAAATGACTGAGCTGGGATATTTCTACAAGAGTATTGGTCGCTCTGTAGTTGAGGCCTGATATTCAGAAATAAGCTTATCTCAGGAATTAGTTGTTGAATTGGATGAATCATCCGATTTGTAATGGTATTTCACCGTCACCGTTGTTTGATGAGCATGTGGTTCGCTCTCTCCTACCCTTGCCTTCCAAACTGCGTATTCTTCGTCGGTCATTTCCGGTTCGACCTCATGCTGATAGATCTTGCGCTGAGGCCCTTGATTACGCCACCAATATGCCGCAAGAAGTCCCATCAAAAAACCACAAGCATGACCTTCCCAAGAAACTTTTTTATCGACGGGAAACACATACCAAACCAGCGAGCCATAATAGAGGACAACAACCAATGCCACTCGCAAGAGCAATGGGTTTTTTCTGATTAAACCGCTGAGGAGCAAGAATGCAAATTCAGCGTATATCAGCACGCTGGCACCTATGTGATTGCCTTCCCTTCCTGCAAACCAAAGCAGCATTGGTGAGAGGAAAAACAATGCGGCGAAAACAGGCAATGCGATAGCGCGATAGAAGTAAAACACAAAGGAGTTCAGAACGAATAGCGCAAGTGAATTCTGGACAATGTGCTCCAGGTCTCCGTGTAAAAAATGGATGGTAACAATCCCTCTTAAACCTTCAAACGTGCGGGGTTTCATACCGAATTCCTTTAGCGCATAGCCGAGGTATTCATCCATAACAAATACAGACCAACAGATTACCAGTAGAAATGCCGAATACAAAATTGCATCACCAATTTTAGCTCTATCGGCTTTTAGTGAAATAGCATTCAATGGTGGACTCGTTCGCAATGCTGTCAATTTTCGAAACTCAAAACCGTAATCTCTCCCTCACGGTTATACAACTCGCCATCCAAGCCAACGGCTAGCATGCGATAGTAATAAACGCCGGGCGAAACCTCTTTCGGATTCCACGAATCGTTGATCCCGTCCACTCTTTCAATCAGGTTTCCCCATCGATTGAAAATATCAACCTTCATTTCCGCCATGTTTCTCGAAAGGACACGCCAAGTATCATTCTTTCCATCGCCATTCACACTCACTACATTGGGCACTATAAGCAACTCCGAATCATAATAGGTTTCGATTGTATAGGAAAAAACAGCGGGACAGCCATTCAAGAAAGCCGTGAGCGTAATCGTATGAAATTGCTCGCCGTCAAAAATCGCTGACACATCTTCATTGATATTGTCTGTTAACAAAGAATCACCGTTGCCGAAGTCCCAAATGAAATAATCTCCCGCAGATAGGTTATCAAAAGAAACCTCCATGGGCGGGGTTCCGAGCGTATCGGAAGGCGTAAACAGTGCAATCGGATCATACACGATAACTTCCAAAGTAGTATCGCCAATGCATCCATTATCATCAACTCCTTCTACGGTGTAGATTGTCGATTCTGTCGGCGAAGCAACCGTGAGCAACCCTTCCGGACTTTCCAGTGATGGCCCCGTCCATTGAGCTGATGACAATCCCAGCACTTGAAGAACTTCCGACTCACCCTTGCATAATTCGATTGGGCCGTTGGTTATCGGGATGGGCGAACTATAAACGTTTACCAGCACCTCTTCCGATGTTGTGCAACCATCATCTGAAATACCCTGGACGGTATAAAGCGTAGAAAATTCAGGTTGCGCCTCAGTAATTGGAAGCTCCGGTGAAGACAACGATGTCGAAGGTGACCAACTGTACTGAGCCGCACCCGCAGCAATAAGTTGAGCGCTTCCCTCCGGGCAAATGGTTGTATCTGCAGAAATAGTAAGAACCGGCAAAGGATATACTTCAATCGAACCCAACACACTCGATGTACAAACATCCGTGTAATCGTATTGAATCGTTATAGTACCTTCTCCGGCAAGCAATGGATTAAACAGCCAATTAGGAGATGCACCCTCAATGCCGTTTCCGGAGAATTGACCGCCGGGCAGATTAGCACTTACATCAATAGAAGACTGATAAACACAAACTCCATCGGGAAGATTTAGTTCGATTACGGGAAAATCAACTACCACTACACTGACACTATCCGAGTTAGCACAGGAATTGGAAAGTGTATACGTGAAGAAATGAATACCAGCTTCCAACTGGGCGGGATCGACCACGCCCTGCGCAGCATCAACAACGCCCATGCCCGACCAAACTCCTTCTCCCTGCAGTGCCAATAGATTCAATGTTACAGCATCAACACAGATAGGAGAAAGCGGTTGCAAGGCAATGGCGGAATCCTCTACCCGAACAACAATACTATCTCTCGAGCTACATGCTTGGGAATAATCCGCCAAAATCGTATACTCACCTACTCCGGCGAGCTCTGGACTGAACAATCCACCATCAAGCGCACCAAGTCCTGTTACTAGCCAATCAACCGGTGTCAAATTCGACTCCAGGTTAAAGGTCGCTGACTCCACACAAACGGAAGTGTCATTCGAGAGTATTTGCAACGGAATAAACTCCTCGACATAAAGAGTGACGCTATCAGTGAATGCACATGTATTTCTGAGTGTATAATAAAACTGATTATTGCCCGGAGCAAGGGCACCCAGATCAACAAATCCTTGCAAGGAATCAATGATTCCGTTGCCCGCCCAAACACCACTGTCCGCGACCACTTGCAAACTGAGCGTGTCGGCGCCCTCGCAAACAGCTACTAATGGCGCAATACTCAACGTACCGTCATCTACTTGAACCAAAACGGAATCACTCGAGTTACACGCTTGACTATACGAAGCCACAATCATGAACTCCCCGACACCGGCTTGAGAAGGATCAAACTCACCTTCATTCGCCGAAATGATTCCTTCGCCCTGCCATTGCACCAGTGACAAATTGGATTCGAGATTAAGCACGGAAGATTCAACACAAACAGTTGTGTCACTAGTCAATACTTCCAAGGGAATAAACTCTTCCACAAGAAGCGTCACACTGTCGGTAAACGCACACGCATTTCTGAGCGTGTAATAAAATTGATTGTTGCCCGAACCAAGTAATCCAAGATCCACAAACCCTTCCAGCGAATCGATGATTCCGTTGCCTGTCCAAACACCACTATCGGCAATCACTTCGAGGTCTAGCGTATCGGTGCTTTCACAGATAGGCAAGAGCGAAGCAATAGCCAACATTCCCGCATCTACGTTAATGACCAGCGTGTCGGTACCTCGGCAAAGTTGATCGTAGGATGCAATGATGATGTGCTCCCCGGCACCCGCCAATTGAGGGTTAAAAACACCCGAAGAGCTGGAAGTAATTCCGGATCCCTGCCACTCCGTATTCAGGAGATTGACCTGTAAATTCAGTGGCTGAGATTGATCGCAAATCGTGGTATCAGAGCTTATTATCTGCAAGGGTATGAAAGGCTCAACCGTAAAATTCACACTGGAAGTTGCCGGACAGTTCACACCGGCAGTATAAGTCAACGTGGTAGTTCCGTTCGACACAAGCGTAGGATTGAAATACCCTTCAAGCGAATCGACAATTCCTATTCCTTGCCATATACCTCCGGGTGGACTCGCATCCAATGTTACAAGAGAATCAAGACCACAGAATCCTTGGACGCCAGGCAAACTGAGTGTCGGAGCTTCATCTACTAAAACAAAGACCTCCGTAGGATCAATGCAACTTGATACAGGATCAAAGGAAATTGCATACAACCCAACGCCTACCGCGGCAGGATCAAACACAACACCTTCATCGGAGTTAATGATGGGACCAGACCAGCTGCCGTCTGAAATGGTTGAGGTCAAAAAAACGGGATCATCTGTAAGACAAAAAACACTA
The DNA here is from genome assembly GCA_044353065.1 of Flavobacteriales bacterium. Classification (GTDB taxonomy): domain Bacteria; phylum Bacteroidota; class Bacteroidia; order Flavobacteriales_D; family Sanyastnellaceae; genus JAIBBG01. Next base: position 12,825 of record JBILCQ010000015.1, read on the forward strand.
TCGGTCAACGATATCACCGAGGAGTCGGGTTGGATATAATCGAAAAACTCTACATCATACGACTGCGCTCCGCATGCGTCACCCAATTCGATGTTGGAAAGACTCAAACTGAAATAAACATCTTGAGTTGGACCTGGATCGAGCAGCAACGTGAGCCCAACTCCATTGTTGGGTAACTCGATGGGCGGATTGGTTTCCCATACAATTCCAACCCCTTGGCTTAACAAAGACGCTAGGGGATATGTTCTTTCGAGTTGGATAACAGTGAAAAGAGAACTATCACAACCCGTATCCAAAATGGTACTATCTTGATTTGCTATCGGAAAAAAATCTTGATAAATGGGAAGGCCACTGCCACTATTGTCGCTTATAGACATTGAAGCAGATTCCCAAAATCCGTTGGCTCCGCCATAACAATCAAACAAATGGATGGCCCATCCGAGTTGTGTCACATCGCATCCTTCAAGTGGTGACCAGTCGATCGATTGTGCGTTCACACCATAGGATCCAAATTCACCGCTTACATCGGTGCTTCCGAGTTCACACAAGTCGTAATTCACATTAGATGTATTCGAGAAACACAAGTCGATTGCATCTGAATTATAACAAATAGAGTCAGCGTTGGAAGGCGTTTGGGTAGCAGTGAGAATAACACTCTGAGAACCACAAGCAGGGGGACTTATCAATTCAATTCTCAAATCAGATAAAATTGGATGAATTATATCGAAACACAGCTCGATCGTCGTCGCGCTATTAAACAAGTAAGGATCATTAAAATTGATTGGAGGTGGATTGTAATAACCGGTGATGTTTCCAGGAAAATACAAACCCGAAAGTTGAACTGAACCACAGCCAGGCTGCAGTGTATTGGCATTCACAACAGGTGGCGAGTTAATACGTGATATCCAACAGATATCCTCCAACAAAACGACACCAGATTCATCGGTCACCAGAACCCTATAGCCACCGGGGGTTCCATTGTTATAACTACCAAACGTAACTTGTGTTTGCGTTGAAACCAATGTCCATGCGTTGCTCAATGATGAAAACCGGAACCATTGCACATTGTGTTGTTCCGCTTCTGACCAAGCTACTCTTAACCCAGCCACCTCGCCTTGGCATATGAAATACAAGCTGTCGTTCGCATAACCGTTGGTATAGGATGTTGTATCACGCCCCGGACAATTCGAACAATACAATTGCGCGAATGTCTCCTCTGATAAAACAAGCGCAAGAGACAGTAGCAATATGAATTTCATCCGTTTTAACATGACGTCGAAATCGGATGAAAAGTCAAGAAATAAAAATGCGCGATTAATTCCGTATCATAAAATGAACGAATCTGCCGCTCGAAGTTTGAACAGTTCATAGGGTGGTGGTAAGCGTAACAAATATGGTATAAATATTTGGCAGACAAACGTTGAAACCAAGATAAATGACATTCACATAAAACAAACGCCCCTCGATATTCGAGAGGCGTTTGAAATTATTTGTTTAAAGAACTAGCTTACTTCTGTATTTGCATGCGCTCAATATCAAACTTCGATGCCGAAGACAAGCGAACCATGTAAAGACCGGAAGACAATTGCTCAGCGTTGAAATCGGCTGTGTATGGAACACCTGCCAATACTTCGCTATTGAACAAGCTTCCTACTACTCTACCGGTCATATCCAACACCTCGAGAGTCAACTTACCTGCTTCGTCGCTCATGAAAGTAATCATTGAACGATTGGTTGCCGGGTTTGGCTGAATTCCAACAATTGAAATCTCGTTGCTGCGATTATCTGAAGTCTCATCAGCATTAGCAACCGGAGCTGCAACCACATCAGGTGATGTGAACAGAATGGTCTGTGAGCAAGATGTCGTGTTGCCCGAACAGTCAATAGCAGTCCATGTGCGAACGATGCTGTAGTCTGGACAGTTGTCGATACCGAAGGCAAAGTCACCCACACCGGCAGCCATTCCGCTCATGAGTGGCTCACCCTGATACAAGAACACACCGCTGTAGCTAAACCATCCACCTATACCATAATCTGCATTGTAGTTGTTGGCGCCTTCTCCCAATTGGAATCCGAAGTACTGGCTCGCCGGAGCGTGATTCAAGTTCAACGATGAACCTGCAAGAACACCCCAACCGGTCAACTCTACGCTAGAGCCACCTTGCAAGATGTAGTACATCCAATCCTGGTAGTTGGCATCCAAGCCACCGCAATCAGCTTTAAAGCTGCTTGGTGTAGCATCCGAGCTCCACTCAGCCCAGGTCTTAGCATTTGCAAATACTACATTGAAATCAAATCCACCATCGGGGTGAACCACATTGAACAAGCGACCTGAAAGTGTAACCGAACCATCTGCGTTGTAGGTGATTTGCGCAGGAACGGTAGTATCAATCTGATACCAACGGAACTGAGAATTCACACCATCAAATCCAAACAAAGCCATCGCCCAGTCGTATGGGTAGCTGCATGGGTTGTTTGCAGGACGAGCAGGAGTATACAAATCGAAGCTGGTAAGCTCAGCAGGACAGCCGATGCATGTTTCTACCATGCTCACGGTGATGTCAGAAGTACAGTTGTCGGATGCAGTTACATCAGCAGGAGCTGGAACTTCTGCGTCACAAGCAAGAGTGAGGTCTTCCGGGCAGCCTGTCAATACAGGATCAGTTGTATCCTCAAAGCTGATCAACTGTGTAAACTCAACACTTGCATTACCACAAGCATCAGTTGCAATCCATGTGCGAACGAAGCTATCTGTGCAACCATTCGAAACAACAGAACCATCAATGTAATCGTAGCTGATGTCGCTGCAGTTGTCTGCAGCCATTGGTGTCATAACAGAAACCTCGTCACCACATTCAAACACATACGATGACGCATTGTCAGAAGACCATGTCGGAGCAAGCTGATCAATATAGGTTACAGAGACACTCATGGTTGATGTGTTACCGCAGATGTCGCTCGCCGTATAAGTTGTAACTACAGTGTAGTTGCTTGGACATGCACCATCGATTACTTCCTGATTAGAAGTGATTGTTACTTCTCCGCCGCAATTATCGACTGCAGTTGGAACCGGCATCGAAACCTCAGCGCCACAATCAACTGTGATTGAAGAACTTTCCATTTCGAATACAGGAGCAACTTCGTCGCTTACGGTAATGAACTGCTCAACTGTCGTTGTATTATTACAATTATCCGTTGCAGACCAAGTGTAATGATACACCATGTAACAAACGTCTCCGGTCACCTCAACGTTCTCAGAAACCGAAAGATCAGCATCACAATTGTCAGTGAATGAGACACTGGCTGGTGTCCAAGAATCATTGCAACCAACCGTGAAGTTAGATGGCACCTCAGATGCAATCGGAGCTTCTGTATCTGTTACAATGATGATCTGATCGAACGTAGAGATATTTCCGCATTCATCCATTGCCTCGTAGCTGCGAACTACAGAAAGACAACCATCACCATAAGGAGCATTTCCTACAACAGTAACAGTGGCCGCTCCGCAATTATCGATAGCGCTCACATAGATAGTTTCAACGCTGTAATCTTCGCATGTAACAGTCACCGAGGCATCACCTGAAATTACAGGTGCTGTGGTGTCGTTGACATAATAGAACTGAGATGCTGTTACGGTATTTCCGCAGTCATCGGTCGCAACGAATATGCGCTCGATGGTATATTGACAGCTGCTCTGATAAACTACAACATCTGAAGAAGTAACATCTACACTGGTGTCGCAATTATCTTGAGCTGTTGCGGAAGAGACTGGAGTCTCACCCTCGATGCACTGTAAGTAAACATCGGCAGGGAAATCAACAAATACAGGAGCTGTAGAGTCAATGATTACATAGGTAGTTTGAGTAGATGAGGTGTTACCACAATCATCTGTAGCAAACCAGGTGCGCACAATGCTGTAGCTCTGTGGGCAAGATCCCTGAATAACTTCGTCGGTGAAGGTAACCTCAGCAAATCCGCACAAATCGAATGCTTCAGCCATTCCATAATCGAATGTCTC
>JBILCQ010000173.1:0-5068 GCA_044353065.1 Flavobacteriales bacterium
CATGCGAATGGCTACACCATTCTCTACCTGATCGAGAATGATACTTTGGTCGCTATCGGCAACATCACTGGTAATTTCGACACCGCGATTGATGGGGCCCGGGTGCATAATCACAATCTTCTTGGACAAACTGTCGAGCATGGCCTTGTCGAGACCGTATTGCATGCTATACTCACGCAAGGACGGGAAGTACCGCACGCCTGCATCCTGGCGTTCGAGCTGTATGCGCAACATGTTGGCTACATCGCACCATTCTAGGGCACGCTGTAGGTTATGCTCCACCCTGACACTAAGACCCGCGATGTGTTTTGGGATGAGCGTGGTTGGGCCACACACCATGACTTCTGCGCCCAACTTCTGCAGACAAAAGATATTCGAGAGGGCGACGCGTGAATGCGTGATATCTCCTACAATCACCACTTTCTTACCTTCCACGCTTCCCAGTCGTTCGCGAATGGAATATGCATCGAGCAAAGCTTGCGTGGGGTGCTCATGTGTTCCGTCGCCCGCGTTGACGATGGCCGCATTTACGTGCTTACTCAGAAACAACGCAGCCCCCGGCGACGCATGACGCATCACGACCATATCAACCTTCATGGCCAATATGTTATTGACTGTATCGATGAGGGTCTCCCCTTTTTTTACTGAAGAACTGGAGGCCGCAAAATTCACTACATCAGCACTCAACCGTTTCTGCGCCAATTCAAAACTGAGGCGAGTGCGAGTGGAGTTTTCGAAAAAGATATTCGCAACAGTAATATCACGAAGCGAGGGAACCTTTTTAATGGGACGAGACAATACCTCTTTGAACTCATCGGCTTGGGAAAAGATAAGCTCAATATCCGCCTTCACGAGGTCTTTGATTCCCAACAAATGCTTAACGCTCAGCTTGGTTTTCCCTTCCGTATTCATCATGGTTTGCCGGTTAGTAAAATCACTTTATCATCTCCCCCATCTTTCTCCCACATCACCTTTACTTGTTGATTGTCGTAGCTATCTACACTCTTACCCACATACTTTGGCTCGATTGGTAACTCACGTGTGAAGCGGCGCTCAACCAAAACAAGCAACTCAACGCCTTCAGGTCGACCATATTCCAAAATTCCCTCAAGACCTGCTCGGATCGTACGCCCGGTATACAGCACATCATCAATAAAAATTACCTTTTTGCCCTCGAGCGAAAATGGAATGTCTGTCTTTCGGGCAATGAGAGGTTTGTCGTGAATGCGAAAGTCATCTCGATAAAAGGTCGGATCAACCACTCCGTAAGGAATCTTGGTCTTGGGTTGCATGACCTTAAGCTGCTCCACAATTCGCTCTGCTAACAGAGCGCCGCGAGGTTGCAATCCAATGATGACCGAATTACTGAAATCGTTATGATTCTCGATTAACTGACACGACAACCTGGTAATTATCAGGTGCAAAAGCTTGCTGTCGATCAGGGTAATTTGACGCATTTGGAATGCGAAGATAATGCAAGGGCATTTATTAGAAAACCGAAGTGAGCTCTAAGCTTGCTCAAATAATAGCGTAAACAGGATGAAAGGCCTGCTCTAGCTACGCGACATAATCTCTTCCAAATCTGCAATATTGCGAGAAAGATCGGTCTGAATAATGGCCCACAAAACCTCGTCGTCGACGTCGAAAAACTCATGTACGATAAAGTTCCGTAGGGCCAACATTTGATTCCATGGAATCTGTTTGTGCTTGCGTTGAAAGTTGAAGGGCACATGCTTCACGCTTTCACCCATGATTTCAAAATTGCGAATGATCGCATCTTTCACCAATTCATCTCGATCGAAATCATCGAACGACTTAAAGTCGGCAGTATACGCGCGAATCTTTTTCATGGCCATGAGCATTGCATCCAAAAAGAAATCATATCGAGCGGAAGTACCGTTCATGCAAAATGAATGGATGACATGATTTCGTTCTTCAACGCAGGCTTGATAGCTCGAGGAGTTAGAATATCAATGTGAACACCAAGCTTCTCCTCAATGTGTTCTTTCAATTCAAACAGCTTCCACCCAAGTGGTTTCTCTAGCTCAACATACACATTGATATCGCACAACCGGTTGTGATGATGGTCGATATAACAATCGAAGCAACCAATCTTCGTGACCCCAAAACGACGTTCGAGGTCATAGCGCATGCGAGAAAGTTGCTTGACAATGTTCGGATCCATTTCAATTAACGCACAATCGTCATTTCGTTCAAGAGATAATCGGCGTCGGCGTAGACGTCAATAACCCAAAGCACGTAGCGAATGTCGACCATGATGTTACGGCAGATTTCCGGGTTGTACATGATGTCGCTCATGGTGCTTTCCCACGAGCGGTCGAAGTTGATACCCGTTAGCTCTCCTTTTGCGTTCAATGCCGGTGAACCGCTGTTGCCACCTGTTGTGTGGTTGCTGCCGGTGTAACACACGTTTAATTCGCCATTCGAACCATAAGTACCATAGTTGCGCGCTTCAAGCAACGACTTCAACTTTGAGCTAATAGCAAAGTCGGGGTTGCCTGTATAGTATTTCTGCAAGATGCCATCAGCGGTGGTGTGTGGAGTATAATGCTCCCCGTCGCGTGGGTAGCTTCCATCCACTTTACCATAGGAAATGCGCAAGGTGCTGTTGGCATCGGCCCAATAATTACCGGGGAACATCTTCATCATGCCTTCGGTGTATTTCTGCATCCAGTAATCGATTTGTTTGTTGTAATCGCCAACCTGCGGGCGCAAACGCGTATTATAATCGGTTGTCATCGCATTGGCTGCAGCGTAAAACGGATCCGCTTTCAATTTCTTAATCATTCCCTTACCGGGCTTGGCAAGTAGCTTAAAGAGAGCAGTAGAATCGCTGAAAACCGATTTCATATAATCGAGCGGCAAGCTTGCGGCTTGCTTACTATCAGCAACACCTCGTTTATTATACTTAACGTCGTATAGCGGCTGTAAACGCTTGTAAATCGCCATCTCTGTTTCCAAATCGAAGTCCTTGTAGAAAGCACGTGCCCCTTGCTTCAGCTCGTCAAGAGTGGCTGCCAATTTTCCTTTCGCCTGAAGCGTGTCGTAGTTCTCTATTAGTTCATGAAAGCGATAGCTGAAGTTGAAGAGTTCAGGGCCGTAATACATATACTCTGCAAACAATTGTGCCTCGAAGTTGAGGTGGTTCACATCGTTGTAGAGAGATTTGAGTTTAGGCAATACTTGAGCGTACGCGCTAAACTCCGGCTTGAGGCATTGCGCCGCATACTGTTCTTCGAATTCACGCTTTTGCTCGAGAGCGCGGAAGTTGGTGAGACCAATTTGCTGGCCTTTCCATTTCTTCCAGGCATTGGCCACATCGCTTTGCTTGGCAGCGTATTTAATGCGGATTTCATCGCTGGCGCGCATGCGACCTTCCAACACAGCTATGGTTTGATCACGCATATCGATGCGCATAGGGTTGAGTCGGTTTGTAATAAAATCAACGGCGTAGCTGGTAAGCAAATGCTCTGTGCGGCCTGGAAAGCCATATACCATGCTGAAATCACCTTCTTTCACGCCACCAATATTGATGGGCAGGTGATGAGCCGGATGGAAGGGCACGTTCTTATCACTGTACTTCGCGGGCTCGTTGTTGGCATCGGCGTAGATGCGAAACACGCTGAAATCGCCTGTGTGGCGCGGCCACACCCAGTTGTCTGTATCACCACCAAATTTGCCGATTTCACTCGGAGGTGCCCCCACCAAGCGCACGTCGTTATATGACTTAGTGAGAATGGCCAGGTATTGATTACCATAGTTGAACGCCTTCAATTGCAAGCCCAACAGAGGGTTCTCTTTCTTATATTTCTCTTCGAGTGCCTTTTTATTTTTCTGCAGCAGGGCATCCACCTCGGCAGGCGACATAGTTGCAGTGATACCCTTGCGCATCGCTTCTGTGACATCGTCCATCCGCACTACGAACACCACGCTCAGCCCGTCGCAACGGAGCTCTTCTGCCCTGCTCTTGGCCCAGAAGCCATCGCGCAGATAGTCGTTTTTCAGGGATGAATGGTATTGAATATAATCGAATCCACAGTGGTGATTGGTAAACAGCAGACCATCGTTGCTTACGATTTCGCCGGTGCAACCGCCTCCAAAAAGCACGATAGCATCTTTGAGACTTGAGCCATTGGCATCGTATAGATCTTCGGCTGTGAGCTGCAAGCCCTGCGATTGCATGTCGCTATACACCACATTGAGCAGCGACGGAATCCACATTCCCTCTTTCGCGATTGCTGCATGGGTAATGATTAACAGGGCTAAGAGTAGTCTAAACTTCATACGAATTTGTTTGGAGGCGCAAGGTAGCAAAAGGATTATAGGAAAGTAGGATAATAGGATTGAAGGGGGCGCAAAACTTTCAACCTTCACCCCGTTTACCAATAAAAAAGCCCCGACAAATTGCCGGGGCTTTTCATTTTATAAGAAGTTCAGATTACTTCGCTTCTTCAGTGCCATCGCCTTCCATCTTTTCTTTCAGGTTGGCAAGCACGCTAAGGTCACCCAAAGTAGACTTCTCTACTTGTGCATTCACAGCTTTCACCGCATTTGAATCGGTTCCTTCCTGCTTCTTCGCACGTGGAGCTGCCTTCTTAGCTGCCTCTGGGCTGCCCGGCTCGTCTTCCTTCCAGGTACCGGTGTGGCTCACAGAAATCTTACGCTGGTTCTTGTTGAACTCAACAATGATGAAGTCGAGAACATCGTCAACCTTGGCAGTTGAACCATCTTCCTTCTTGAGGTTCTTGTTCATGCAGAAGCCTTCCAAACCATATGGCAATGCCACGATGGCGTGTGAACCTTCCTTACGAACGATAGTACCCTGGTGCTTCGAACCTTCAACGAATACAGTTTCGAATACATCCCATGGGTTCTCCTCAATTTGCTTGTGACCGAGGCTGATGCGACGGTTGTCTTTATCAAGCTCAAGAACCACCACTTCAAGCTCATCGCCAATGTGACAGAATTCGCTTGGGTGCTTGATTTTCTTGCTCCAAGAAAGATCGCTGATATGGATGAGACCATCAATACCTTCAGCTAATTCGCA
>JBILCQ010000174.1:0-5020 GCA_044353065.1 Flavobacteriales bacterium
AACGCGGGGTACTGCGCAAAGAGCACTTGGCCTTCTTGCGTCTGGTTGGCGCATATGTAATTGCTCAAAGCGTCGGCACAACCCTGCGAAAACATCCGCTGCCCGAGAAACATCGAAACAATCAATAAGAAGAAACCAGCCGATGGAAGGCGCATTCGTATGAGTTTGAAATACAATGTGTGCAAGTTACATTTTCGCAATGAGGCCAACCCTATGCTTTGTTGCCAATTGCCGTTATTTATACACAACGTTTTCCAATTACAAAAAGTTGCAATGCTAAACGAATTCTACGAGCACAGCGCCCTTCTCAACAGGCACTCCCTTGATGGCATTGACTTTTTTTACCACGGCTGAAGAGCCGGCCTTGATGACATTCTCCATCTTCATCGCTTCGAGAATTATGAGTGGGGTATCCTTTTCAACGGCATCGCCCTCGTTTACCAATACATTCAAGACCAATCCCGGCATCGGCGCTTTAATTTCCCTCATCTTCTTTTCACCCACCTGCTCCATGCCCAAGCTCTTCAACAAGTCGTCGAAGCGATCTTTCAATTGCAATGTGTAGGGCTTGTTATTCACCTTCACGACAAACTCTTTGGTTGTTGCATTTACCTGAAGCAACTCCACATTCATCGACTTTCCATTCACAATCCAATGCGACCTCAACTCGGTAAGCTGAACCTTGCTTACTTCTATCGGGTTATCGTTAACATGCACTGCTTGACCTTCTAAACGAATGTGAAGGTTTGTTTTGGTGTTTACCGTTGCTGTATACATGGTGCAAATTTATTGCACGAAGCTAGGTACTTTCGCACTATGGCCGGCATCTACCTCCACATACCTTTCTGCAGGCAAGCATGCCACTACTGCGACTTCCACTTTTCAACTCAGGTGAAAAGCATGGGCGATTTGTTGCAAGCCATGCGCTCCGAATTAAAGGCCCGCCGTCCGTATCTCGAAAACGAAACCATTGAAACCATCTACTTCGGCGGAGGAACACCATCGCTGGTGCCCACCGATGATTTGCAACGCTTGCTCGATGACATTTACACATATTTCCCGGTTGTCGAAAAACCTGAAATCACGCTGGAAGCCAACCCCGATGACCTTACATATCACAAAATCATCGAACTCGCTCGCACGCCCGTGAACCGTCTGAGCATTGGCATTCAAAGCTTCCGCAATCAGGATTTGCAATGGATGAACAGAGCGCACACATCGGCACAAGCCGACTTCTCCGTGAAATGCGCGCAGGATCGTGGCTTCGAAAACATTACCATCGACCTCATCTACAGCATTCCCGGTTTAACCGAGCGCGATTGGATCGAGAACATTCGAAAAGCTGTAGACCTTCAGGTGCAGCACATCAGCGCATACAGTCTTACCATTGAACCCCAAACTGCATTCGGTCATCAATTGGCGAAACAAGAACTTCATCCTGTCGATGATCATACGAGCGGCAATCATTTCATGACGCTTGTGAACGAGCTCACGCGTTGCGGATTTCAGCAGTATGAAGTCTCGAATTTTTGCTTGCCCGCAATGGAGTCAAAACATAACAGCGCTTATTGGTTGGGAAAAAAATACCTGGGCATCGGGCCATCGGCACATTCATTCAATGGTGTAAGCCGGCAATGGAACGTAGCCAACAACCCGCGCTACGCGAAGGGTTGGATAACCGGAAATCCTGAATACGAAACCGAAACACTCGACGAGCGCACACGACTTAATGAATATCTCATGACCCGCTTGCGCACTTCCTGGGGCATTGATATCGAATACATCCGAAACACGTTTGGGGTTGATGTTTGGGAAACCGAAAACGATTATCTTCAACAGTTACTGCAAGATGGTTTGATGACGAAAGAAAACACCACACTGAAACTAACCACCCAAGGGCTGTTGCAAGCCGATCGCATCGCCTCTGAATTGTTTATTCTTGAATCATGATTACGCACATTCAACATCACGGAAATACTTACATCATTGATCTTTCGAAACCGCTCGATCTTTCCATTGTGCTGAATGCCGACGGTCCGCGCGCTTGGTATGCCGATAAAATGAGAATAGCTCCTGTTATTAATCGGTACTTCACCGGTAGCGTTGCGCTTGGCGGAAATGTGAATTTCAATGATGTGTTTTTTAATCCGCATGCACACGGCACACACACCGAAACACTCGGACACATCAGCCGTGAATTGGTATCGATTGAGCGCGCGCCAACCCGCCATTGGTGGATTGCCTCGCTGATTACCATTACACCTCACCAATGCACCGTAAGCAACGAAATCGTGCAGGCGGGCGATAGCATCATCACGCTAGAACAAGTGCAGCAAGCACTTTCCGGCGGGGTGCCCGAAGCACTTATCATACGCACTCTGCCTAATTCCGACGAAAAAAAGTCGCGACAATATTCCAACACCAACTTCACGTATATGCATCCCGATGCAGCCGCATGGCTGTCTGCGCAAGGTGTGCAACATCTGCTCGTTGACATGCCCTCCATCGATCGCGAAGAAGATCAAGGAAAACTATTGGCGCACCACGCCTTCTGGAATTACCCGGCCCAGCCAAGAATGCAAGCAACTATTTCAGAAATGATTTACGCCGATAACTCGATTGAAGACGGGCTTTACATGCTCAATCTGCAAGTGGCTTCATTTCGAAACGATGCAGCGCCTTCACGACCCGTTCTTTATAAACTCTTGAATGATTAATCTTCGAATCTCTCTCTGCGCCTCTGCGGTAAAAAACTCAACCGCAGAGGCGCAAAGAAATTGCTAGAGGACTTCTGCTACGGTGAATACCGATCCGCCGATAAAAACCAAATCGTCATTTTCTGCTTTCGTGATAGCGGCTTTATATGCCTGCATTACCGATGCAAAGGGTTCACCTTGCAACTGAAATTCTGATGCTTGTTGCTTCAGTGTGTTCGCATCCAATCCGCGCGGAATATCGGCCTTGCAGAAATAGTAAATCGCCTCCTTTGGCAGCAATCGCAATACACGCGACACATCCTTATCGCCCACCATGCCCAGCACGAAATGCAACTGCTTGTGCGTTGTTTCACGCAATTGATGCAACACTACTTGAATACCATCTTCGTTATGCGCAACGTCTGCTATCACCAACGGCTTCTCGTTCAACTTTTGCCATCGACCCAACAATCCTGTGAGTTCAACAACCTGCTGAAAACCTGTCGAAACGTGTTGTTCAGTAACATTCCATCCCAAAGCAGTCAACGTGCGTAATGCCATAAAAGCCGTAGCTCGATTTTCCATTTGATAATTCCCTTGCAATGCGCCACCGGGTATCATCGAATCGGGTATACACGTTGAATCGATGAATGGAGCATGCAAGTGCTTTGCTGCGGTGCACATTACGTGGCGTGCCTCTTCACGCATAGCACCAACAACAACAGGCCTGTTCAGCTTAATGATTCCCGCTTTTTCCGCTGCTATCTTCTCAATGGTATCGCCCAACAAATTCATGTGGTCATAGCCAATGTTGGTGATTACCGAAACTTCGGGCTCGATCACGTTGGTGCTGTCAAGTCGGCCACCAAGACCGGTTTCTATCACAGCGATATCAATCCCCGCGCGCTTGAAATACCAGAAGCACATGGCAACGGTTATCTCGAAAAAGGAAGGTTGAATCGCTTGCCACGCTTCGTGATATTCATTCACAAAGGCCACCACTTCCTCTTCGGGAATCATGATGCCGTTGATACGGATGCGCTCTCGAAAATCTTTTAAGTGAGGCGATGTATACAGTCCTGTTTTGTAGCCCGCCACTTGCAACGCAGCAGCCATCATGTGAGAAGTGCTTCCCTTGCCGTTGGTACCCGCGATGTGCACGGTCTTCAATCCGATTTGCGGATTGCCTACCAGCTCTAGTAAAGCCCATGTATTGTCCAACCCCGGCTTGTACGCCGCAGGCCCCACGCGATGAAACATGGGCAGTTGGGAGTACAAATAATGGAGGGTTTGCTGGTAGTTCACGCTGCAAGGATAGCAAAGAAGAGGACTCGTAAGGACGCGCTGCAGTGCGTCCAAACTCAGACAATTCCCGAGCGAAGTCGAGGCCTAGTGCAGCTTAAACGTTATCTTAATGCTTCCCTTCTGCTCATTACCACTCGCGCTGCTATTGAACTTCGCCTTGCGCGCGGCGTCTTCGGCCATTTTGAAAAGCGTTCCACTCGTTGTATTCGACTTGGCCGCATTGGCAATGGCTTTGGTGACGTTTCCATTTGCATCAACCCAAATATCTACTGTTACTGTTCCCTCATCGGGAGCATTGCCTTGCACTTTCGGGTTGTTCAAAATCTGACGACCGGCTAGCGACCAATTCGCCCCTGAACCACCGCCGTTGCCTGTGCCCGTGCCGGTTCCATTTCCACCTCCGCTACCACCACCGGTACCCGCGCTACCGCCGCCACCCAGCACACCGCGTCCACTGATACTTCCATTGGGGTCACCTTGCTGACCTGTGCCGGTTGTATTGCCGCTTCCGCCTTTGATGTTATTGAAAGCGTTGTTCAGATTATTCGATACCTGTTGCTGTGGTGTTTGCTGTTGCTGCGGATTGTCCTTCCGCACCTGGGTATCATTTTTCTGATTACGATCTTGCTTCTTGTCGCTCAGCGTGGGCGCTTCTTCCGAGGTTTCGTCGGTGATAGCGCTACTCTCCTCAACCGTCTCGGGTGTAGGTTGTTCCATCACGGGTTCCGGCATGGGCACATACCCTTCGCCATCGACCATCGTGCCGATACCAGCCGCATCAAGCGACATCAAACCGGTGTAACCCAAACCGCCATTGCCACCTCCGCCGCCGTTGCCGCACTTCATCAAAAAAAGCAGCCCCACGATGGTTACGTGAAACAACAAGGTGCCCGTCAACGACCACCTGCGATCGGTTTCTGCAAGATTTGCCATGTGTTATTCTTCCTTTGGCTTGGTAGCGATAAACGGATTCCATCCGTTTTGCTTCAGTACAGCGAACAACTCAACTGTTTCACCCG
>JBILCQ010000016.1:0-16497 GCA_044353065.1 Flavobacteriales bacterium
TCACTGAACCTTCCACCACACAACCTTCTCCCAGCGAAACACCGGGACCCACAACACTATTCTTGATCACGGCGCCCGCACCAACATAGCACGGTTTTATGATGACACTGTTTTCAATTTTTGCATCAGCGCTCACCCAATCCTTATCGGCGTTGTAGGACAGATATTTCGTATTGGTATCGACCATGGCGTCTTTGTTACCACAGTCCATCCAATCTTGCACAGCACCGGGCGTAAACTCAGCCCCCTTATTCACCATGTTGCGCAAGGCATCGGGCAGTTGGTACTCTCCACCGTTCATGATATTATGGTCGATGAGGTATTGTAGTTCCTCGCGCAGGCGAGCACCATCATTGAAATAGTAAATACCTATCATGGCCAGATCAGAAACAAACTCCTGCGGCTTCTCCTTGAATTCGGAGATGATGCCGTTCTCATTGAGTACCACCACACCAAACTGGCGAGGGTCTTCGATTTTTTGCACCCACAATACACCATCTTTCGACGTGTCGAGTTTGAAATCGGCTCGAAACAGGGTATCGGCAAATGCCACCGTAACAGGTCCTTTCAATGCACTCTGCGCGCATAAAATGGCATGAGCTGTTCCAAGGGCTTTGTCTTGGTAATGAATCGTTCCCTTGGCACCCAGCGACTCAGCCACCTGAATAAGATGGCGCTCTACTTCTTCGCCAAAACGACCAACGACGTAGGCGATTTCTGTAACCGTTTGGTCACTGATGGCAACAATGTCTTCGACCAGGCGCTGCACAATCGGTTTGCCTGCAATTGGCAACAGTGGCTTTGCAGTGGTGAGTGTATGCGGACGCAAGCGTTTGCCCATGCCCGCCATCGGCACGATAATCTTCATAAGGCGAAATTAATGGACAATGTATGCGCACAGCTGAGTGGTTTGTCAGGTTACCAACGGAGTTTTCAATTATCGGTGGTCTATAAATCGAAACAAGACATAGAAAACCCGATTAAGAAAGAGCTATGCTCACTCAGATTATAACTGTTATTTCGTGGACTCGAGCAGCGGCAAAGCTAAGAACTTCGCTACCTTGGACTCTAAAATTCACTGGGATGAGATACCTATTTTGCTCACTTTTCACCGCTTTACTTTTTTGTATTGCTCTTGCTGGTTGTAACGATTCAAACGAGGGAATTTTAGTGGGAGAGCAGGTTTGGATGAGCGAGAATTTGAACGTTGATAAATTCAGAAATGGTGATCCAATTCCAGAGGCGAAAACCGATCTAGAATGGAATCTGGCAGCAGTAAATCATCTACCTGCGTGGTGTTACTATGACAATGATCCTGATAATGGTGAAAGATTCGGTAAAATCTATAATTGGTATGCAATAAGTGATTCCCGTGGTATTGCTCCTGAAGGTTGGCGGGTACCAACAGAAACAGATTGGTTGAGGCTAGCAGACTATTTGGGTGGAGATACAATTGCCGGAAAAAAACTAAAATCCATTGACTATTGGACAAACAAGGAAAACGGTAACCCAGGAAACGGAGTCGATGAATTCGATTTCTGCGGACTTCCAGGTGGGTGTAGAGGAAAGGACCGTTCGTTTTCATTACTAGGCGAAACGGGGGCATGGTGGAGTTTAGCTAATTATGGACAAGATAAATCGGGTATTTTTTTCGTGTACAAAGAATCAAATTCCTGCAAAGTGAATTCCGCTGATAAAGCAGCCGGATTGTATCTGCGATGCATAAAATCAACGGAGGGCGCAAATACAGCTTTTTATGAGGAAAATATAGCCCCAATAAATGAAACTGATGATGGGGTCTATAAATATTCCGATAATGATGCGGAGTTTACCATTTGGGTTAGCGGAAATTCCTGGATGAGTAAATTAAAATATTTCTCGGGTTTTGGTGAAAACTATGATGATGCCAATGCTATTTATAAAAGCGGAATTCTCTTAGGGAAAGACCTATATGATGCCAGCGGCGTATTCAAATTTGGATATATCTACAAAGACATTATTAACACATCCGATTCTGGACTGCATCTAAGACTTCTGAAGCAAAACACAAACGCAGCGTCGCATCAAAACAATTTGGACGATGGCATACTTTCCGCTAACCGTTCAAAGACTACAATTACCTTTTCTAAAAAAGATCATGACTTCGGAATCATCAAACAAGGCGACAAGGTAGAATGTGTATTTCAAATAACTAATACCGGAAATCAGCCACTCATTTTAGAAGAAATTCATGGGTCTTGTGGGTGTGTAACTGCAGAGTTCTCAAAAGACCCTATTCCTGTGGGCCAATCAACAGAAATCAAAGTGAAATTCAACTCTCATGGGAAAAAAGGGAAACAAGCAAAGTCGCTCACCATTACCGCTAATACAAAGCCAATTCAAAATCTTTTAACCATCTATGCAGATGTACAAATTTAATCGCTAAGTAAGTTCCAGAAGCAATTGCCGATAGCATCGCAAGGAGCCAGAAGGTAAAATAAAACCCACAAAAAAGGGCCGCGTAAGCGACCCTTTTTTCATTTCTATTCGACCAAACGATTACGCCAAAGCGCAACGCTTGAATTCAGTTACAGTCAAATCTTTGTCTGCAGTCTTCAAGTACTGAGAAACTGAAAGCTTGCTGTCTTTGATGAACTCCTGGTTCAACAAGGTGCTTTCCTTGAAGAACTTGTTCAAGCGACCCATGGCAATCTTCTCGGCCATTTCAGCAGGCTTGCCTTCGTTGATGGCTTGCTCTTTACCGATTTCAATTTCCTTTTGCTTCACGTCTTCAGGCACAGAGCTTTCGTCAACGCTCACAGGAGCCATAGCAGCAACCTGCATCGCAACGTCCTTCGCCATATCGTCAGAAGTAGACTTGTTGAAACCAACTACAGCAGCGAGTTTATTGCCCGGGTGGTTGTAAGCATACACTTGCTCAGCGCTTACTACGCTGTAGTGCGAAAGCTCAATTTTCTCACCGATTTTACCAATCTCTTCCACGATTTTATCGCCGATGGTCAATTCAGTTCCGGTATAATTCAACGCTTTCAAATCATCAATAGATGATGGCTTGTTGGCAATAGCCGTTTCCAAGATGTTGCTGGCAACAGCAACGAAATCAGCATTCTTTGCAACGAAATCAGTTTCGCAGTTGAGGGCGATCATTACACCTGTTTTGCCACCATCGGTAAGCTTGGCAAGGATAACACCTTCAGTTGCGTCGCGGTCGCCGCGGTTAGCAGCTACTTTTTGACCCTTCTTGCGAAGCTCGTCAATGGCAGCATCGAAATCACCATTGGCTTCTGTAAGGGCTTTTTTGCAGTCCATCATACCCGCACCTGTAATCTGGCGGAGTTTGTTTACGTCTGCAGCTGTAATATTCATGGTTTTATTTTTTTGTTTGGTTTGACAAATGTGTGTTGCTTGTTTGAACGCGTATTCAAACAGCGATTAACTTCTTGTTAAAGATGTTGGAGATGCGAATTACGCTTCAGCCTTAGACTTCTTGCCTTTAGCTTCTTCGCTGCCTTCCTTGTCTTTGTCAGACTTACGTTCAGCAAGACCTTCAGCAATTCCTTCGATAACAACATCGAGTATTTTAGAAATACTCTTGGTAGCATCATCGTTGGAAGGAATAGCGAAATCTACTTTGCGAGGATCGCTGTTGGTATCAACCATTGCAAACACAGGAATACCAAGGCGCTTTGCTTCGGCAACCGCGATGTGTTCTTTCATGATGTCAACCACGAATACCGCAGCAGGCACACGGTTCATGTCAGAAATTGAACCCAAGGTCTTCATCATCTTCTGAAGAGTACGGGTCAATTGCAAACGCTCACGCTTGCTGAGAGTTGCAGCAGTTCCGTCTTGCTCCATCTTTTCGATAGATGACATCTTGCGCACCGCTTTGCGGATGGTAACGAAGTTGGTCAACATACCACCGGGCCAACGCTCAGTAACGAACGGCATTCCGATAGCGCTCACCTTCTCGGCTACGATATCTTTTGCTTGCTTCTTAGTAGCAACGAAGAGAATCTTCTTGCCTGACTTTGCGATTTGCTTCAGCGCAGTTGATGCTTCTTCAAGCTTCACCGCAGTCTTGTTCAAATCGATGATATGGATTCCTTTCTTCTCACCGAAGATGTAAGGAGCCATGTTTGGATTCCACTTGCGGCTGAGGTGTCCGAAATGCACACCTGCATCCAGCAATTCGTCAAATGTAACTTTTGCCATTTATGTAAAGAATAATACTTGTTTACGTTCTCTAAAACCAATGACACTGGTAGCCTGATGATTCTTTCGAACCGCACTTCGTCTCCTCGGTGCGCGGGCTGTGGGCCCCTCAGTAGTCCAATGCATTTGGATGCTAAACAAGCTCTCCACAAATTCCCAAAGCGATTAACGCTTAGAGAACTGGAAGCGCTTACGTGCCTTCTTCTGACCGAACTTCTTACGTTCAACCATACGAGGGTCACGGGTTGTCAATCCTTCGGTGCGCAATGAGCTCTTCCATTCCGGATTGATTTCAATCAACGCCTTGCTGATCGCCAAGCGCAATGCTTCAGCTTGTCCTGTGATTCCGCCACCATCAATGTTGGCTTTGAAATCGTACTTGCCGTCGGTTTCAGTCACTTTAAACGACTGGTGAACTTTGTACTGCAACACAAGTGTTGGGAAGTACTCTTTGTAATCCTTTCCGTTTACGGTGAAACTGCCTGAACCTTCGCTGAGGTAAACACGTGCTACAGCGGTTTTACGGCGTCCTGAAGTATTGGTATAAGCGGCCATTGGCGTCTAAATCTTATCGTGTAATTGTGTGAACTTTGGGTTGCTGAGCGGTTTGTCCGTGCTCTGCGCCGGCATATACAAATAGGTTGCGGTAAATAGCGCGACCCAAACGATTCTTTGGCAACATGCCTCGCACACCCATCTCGATCATAGCAGTTGGGTGCTTGGCCATCATTTCCTTTGGTGTAGCGAAACGCTGACCACCGGGATACCCTGTGTAACGGATGTATTGCTTCTCGTCCCACTTGTTACCGGTGAGAGCAACCTTAGCAGCATTGATTACTACTACGTTGTCACCACAGTCAGCGTGAGGAGTGAAATTAGTCTTGTGCTTACCACGGAGAACGAAAGCGATTTCGCTGCAAATACGTCCGAGGTTCTTACCTTCTGCATCAATCAGCAACCACTGCTTGTTTGCAGTTTCCTTGTTGCCGGAGATGGTTTTGTAACTTAAAGTATCCATTGCCTTTGATAACTAACGCTTTTCTTTCCTGAAAAACGGGGTGCGAAAATAGCGCTCTTTTTCGAATCCGCAAGTACTTTTCAACAAAGAGGTGAAGATTTTCCATAGAAACCCAAGCCGCCTACTCATAACAAACTGAATGACAAGCTCTTATCGGGAGAATGGAGAATGGAGAATGGAGAAGCGCTAAATTCGCCACTCGCCATTGGCCCTTCGCCGTTCATCATGAATCTCTACAGCACCAAACAACGATGGAAAATCTTCCTCCTCGCATTGGCTTCGGTCATTGTGATTATCACGCTGTGGTATAGCAACCACATTGCGGAGCGCATTCGTGCTGAAGAAAGACAGAAAGTTGAGCTGTGGAGCGAAGCCATTAAGCGCCGAGCGGAACTCGTTGTATTTACACAGAAACTTTTCGATGAATTAAAAACGGAGGAACGAAAGCGTGTCGACTTGCTCGGACAAGCGTATTATATAATAGGTGAAGCGCCGGAAAATGCCGATCTCACTTTTATATCCAATCTTATATCGAACAACAGCACGATTCCCGTATTGCTTTTCGACGATAAGGACAATCTGACGATAAGCGCAAATCTTGATGAGTCAGACACCAACCTGGTATATATCGACTCGCTGATGTCGGCGGCCAAGTCGAAAAACAACATGGTGTTGCTCACACAAGTCGGACAAAAAATTTACTACGACGACAGCCGTCTGTTTCGCCAGTTGCAGACAACCATGAACGATCTCATCAACTCGTTCATCTCCGAAACAGTTATCAACTCTGCTTCGGTGCCGGTTGTTGTTACCGACAGCACGCAAACTATTATTCTAAAAAAAGGAAACATCGACACGCTGGCGTTTGCATCAGCCGATCAGATAAAGAGTAAGCTGAATGAAATGAAAGCTGTGAATGCACCTATCGAAGTGATACTTCCCGGGCAAGGCACGCAGTTTATTTTCTATGAAGATTCTGAAGTGCTCCAACAACTGCAATTATTCCCTGTGCTGCAACTCATCTTAATTGGTGTGTTCTTGTTGAGCTCCTATCTTATCTTCTCTACGTTCCGCAAAGCAGAGCAAAACCAGGTATGGGTTGGTATGGCAAAAGAAACCGCGCATCAGTTGGGCACTCCTCTCTCATCGCTCATGGCCTGGAGCGCATTGCTTGAAACGCAGGGTGTCGACAAATCGTCGCTGGAAGAACTCAACAAAGACATAGACCGACTCAACACCATCACCGATCGCTTTTCGAAAATCGGATCGAAGCCTGAGCTGCATGAGGTCAATATGCCCGAAGCCATTCAGGAAATGGTCGACTATCTCGATAGCAGAGTTTCAAAAAAAGTTGTCATTACCGTTACATCCGAAAGCCGAGACATCACCGCTTATATCAACAAGACTCTCTTTAGTTGGGTCATTGAAAATATTGTCAAGAATGCAATTGATGCCATGGATGGTGTTGGAAAACTCAACCTGAACATCGGTCAGGAAAATAACCGCGTGCATGTCGATATCACCGATACCGGCAAAGGCATTCCCAAAAACCAATGGCAAACTGTTTTCGAACCCGGATTCACTACCAAGAAACGCGGCTGGGGATTGGGGCTTTCACTCGTGAAGCGCATCATCAAGCAATACCACGAAGGCCGTATTTATGTGAAGTGGAGTGAGCCGGGGAAGGGAACGAC
This sequence comes from Flavobacteriales bacterium, assembly GCA_044353065.1. Taxonomy (GTDB): domain Bacteria; phylum Bacteroidota; class Bacteroidia; order Flavobacteriales_D; family Sanyastnellaceae; genus JAIBBG01. The sequence goes on from JBILCQ010000016.1 coordinate 6,928, forward strand.
GTTTAGAATTGAAGTGAGGGGATAAGGGCGAAGGGCGAAGGATGAAGATGAGTATGTGAAGCGCACCATTTTAATTTGAGCTTCCGAATTCATTCAAGCCAATGAATTTGTTAGAGCCCACGAATTCATTCGTGGGAAAATATATATGAATAATACTGCGATTATCCGAACAGCTTCAGCCGCAGACTTTCCCGCCATTCGGGAAGTAGTGCATGAAGTGTGGCCTATTGCCTATCGCGAAATGATTTCGCAAGAGCAAATTCGCTACATGCTCGAAATGATGTATTCGGACGAATCTCTTACGCAGCAAATAGAAGAGGAAGGGTGTTCCTTCATTGTGTATGAAGTGGATTCCGGAATTCTCGGTTTCGCCTCGTATTCAGCCATCGAACACAAGCTCTATAAGTTGCACAAACTATATGTGTTCACCACGTCACACGGAAAGGGAATCGGTAAAGCATTATTGGATGAAGTGAAAAACCGCGTAGCCGCGCTCGGCGGAAACGCGATTGAATTGCAGGTCAACAAAAAAAATGTAGCACAACACTTTTACCTCAAACAAGGTTTTACGATTGATCGTGAACTAGTGCTAGATATCGGCAATGGATTCGTGATGGATGACTTCGTTATGAAGCTCCTGATTTGAATTTTGAGAACCCTTGTTTTAAGTACGAATTACAAAGTACAAATTAGAAAGTACGAAGTACAAAGTACCGCACCGGCAATGCATTTCTTGATGCTTCGACACGCGCAAACATCTGATTCCATATTCGCACAGGATTATTCGCAAAAAGTGACGATACCACGGTAATTCGTAATTTGTACTTTCTACTTCGTACTTCCTGGCGATGCGCTCTTTTAATTTTTAGAGTCTGTCTTTTTTAAGTTCGACTTACAAAGTACTAAGTACCGAACCGGCAATCCATTTCTTGATGCTTCGACGCGCGCAAACATCTGATTCCATATTCGCACAGGATTATTCGCAAAAAGTGACGATATCACGGTCATTCGTAATTTGTACTTTCTACTTCGTACTTTGTAACTTGTACTTCGCGCTTACTAACCATGCATCGTCTGCCCTTTCCCATACTTACCCATCAACGTGGCTTCAAAATCCAGAAACTCTTTCCAGCGGGTGTCGACATCAATGTTGCATGCGTATTTGCGAGCAAATCCAATAAAGGTTGAATAATGCTCCGCTTCACTCTCCATCAGCGAGCGATAGAATTCGCGCAAGTCGGTATCGCTGATTTCTTCGCTGAGTAACCTGAAACGCTCGCAGCTGCGTGCCTCAATCATCGCGGCAAACAACATGCGATCTACGAACTGTGCCTCGCGGCTTCCGCCCTTCATGATGAAATCCATGAGGTCGTGCACATACGGATCCTTGCGCTCGCGACCTAAGGTTAAACCTCGCTTCTTCAACTCGTCGTGCACCATTCCGAAATGCGTCATCTCTTCGTTGCAAATGCGCACCATCTCATCAACCACATCGCTGTACTCAGGATATTTCACAATGCAACTGATCGCGTTGCTCGCGGCCTTCTGCTCGCAATAGGCATGATCGGTGAGAATCTCTTCGATGTCTTTCTCGACAATATTTACCCAACGCGGGTCGGTGGGCAAACGCAAGCCCAGCATTACTTTGTTTGGATTGGAAGCCATGAGGCGAAGATACGTCTCGACTTCGCTCAGCGACCACACCTCGGCTGCGCTCGGTGACCGTGGTGCTGAGGACTGGGGACTAGGTACTAAATATCGGCAGTGAAGACCATCATTGAAGGCTTATCCATTCGGCACTCCGTACCCGAACCCAGTGCTCAAAACGGCTGTTCAAAACATAACTTCTCTCAGCGTTCATAACCTCGATAACCTCCTACATTCGCACAAAACGTTTTCTTCTCTTGAAAAATCAAAAACGCAAAGCGGGCGATTTCAAAAAAGACCTGCGCCGCGAGATTCTGAACATCTTTCAACGCCATCCGAAAAAGCCGCTCAACCACAAGCAAGTGGCTGCAGAGCTGGGCATCAAAGACTCGGGTGTGAGAACCCTCGTATACGAATTACTGCGCGCCGAAGCCGACAACGGAAAGCTCAAAGAAATTGAACATGGGAAATTCATGTTGCTTGCGTCCGAGCAAACCAGCTTGGAAGGCGTGATTCAAATCACCAAATTCGGTCGGGGTTTCGTTAGCATTCCCGGCATGAAAGACGACATCGAAATCGCCAAAGGCAATACCGGCTTTGCGCTTTGGGGCGACACCGTCGAAATTCAATTCAACCCGAAAGCACGCAGACCCGAAGCCCGTGTGACACGCGTGGTGGAGCGCGGCAAAAAGAATTATGTAGGTATCATCGAGATGTCGAAAGACCACGCCTTCTTCATTCCTTCCGATCAACGCATACACGTCGACTTCTACATTCCGAAAGAACTTTACAATGGCGCGAAACACGGCGAAAAAGTGATTGCCGAAATCACCGAGTGGACGAAGCCCGACCGCAAGCCATTTGGGAAAATAACGAAGGTGCTCGGCAAGCCGGGATCACACCAGGTAGAGATGCACGCCATCATTGCCGAATTCGGATTGCCTTATGAATTCCCGGAAGACGTCATTGCCGACTCTGAAAAAATCGCAACCGACATCACCGCCGAGGAAATAGCCAAGCGACTTGATTTCAGAAAAATCAGCACCTTCACCATCGATCCGTTCGATGCAAAAGATTTCGACGACGCGCTATCCTATCGTAAGCTCGAAAACGGACTCACGGAAATAGGCGTTCACATTGCCGATGTGTCGCATTACATGAAGCCCGATACCGTTCTCGAAAAAGAAGCTTACGTACGTGCTACCTCCGTTTACCTCGTTGATCGCACCATACCGATGCTCCCCGAGCGCCTTTCCAACGAGTTGTGTTCATTGCGCCCTAAAGAAGAAAAACTCTGCTTCTCAGCTGTATTCGAAATGGACGACGATGCCAACCTCAAATCGTCTTGGTTTGGAAGAACCGTTATCTATTCCGATCGTCGCTTCACCTATGAAGAAGCGCAGGAAATCATTGAAACCAAAAAAGGTGAATTCGCTGACGAGATAACTCATCTCGACATGCTGGCTAAAAAGATGCGCGCTAAACGCTTTGAAGCGGGTGCCATCGACTTCAACACCGAAGAGGTGAAGTTCAAACTCGATGACATGGGCAAGCCGGTAGGCGTAACCATCAAAGTCATGAAAGACTCCAATCAGCTCATCGAAGAGTTCATGTTGCTGGCCAATAAAAAGGTGGGTGAATTCATTGGCAAAAACAAAGTGAATGGTCAAGAACGGACCTACGTTTATCGTATTCACGACACACCCGATGACGGCAAGCTAATGCAGCTTAAAACATTCATCAAGCACTTGGGGTACAGCATTCCTCGTCAGACAAACATCAATCCTTCCACGCTCATCAAATCATTGATGGAGCAGGTGAAAGGACACGCCGAAGAAGACATTATTAAAAACATGGCCATTCGCACCATGGCCAAGGCAGAGTATTCCACCAACAACATCGGGCACTTTGGTCTTTCATTCGAATACTATACACACTTCACCTCGCCCATTCGTCGCTACCCGGATGTGATGGCCCATCGACTATTGCAGCACTATCTCGATGGCGGTAACAGCGTAAATCCAAACGATTACGAAGTGAAGTGCAAACACAGCTCGCTCATGGAAAAGCGCGCTTCCGAGGCAGAGCGCGCCAGCATCAAATACAAACAGGTGGAATACATGCTCGACCACACAGGTAAGATTTTCGAGGGCATTGTATCCGGCCTTACCAGTTGGGGATTCTATGTGGAAGTGGGCGAAACCAAGAGCGAAGGCATGGTTTCCCTGCGCAACCTCACCGACGATCACTATGAGTTTGATGCAGACAAATACATCATCAGAGGCCTGCGCAGCAGAACTGAGCTGCATATGGGCGACAAAGTGACGATTAAAGTAATGGGCGGTAACCTCAACCAGCGCACGCTCGACTATCAATGGATTCGTTGAGGACGCGTCTCTGGTTAATTTTTTTGAACCGCGAAGTCGCAAAGAATCATTCTCTTGATTCTTCTCGGCGTCTCTGCGGTTAAAAATTTTCCTTCCCAAAAAATTCGGAAACGTTTTTGAACAAAAAATGTTTCCAGAGTGTTTAGCGGGGTGTATATTCGCGCCCCGAAAAATGTCGTCCGAAAAAGAAATCCAGATAATTGAAGGTGCCATGGCTCTGTTCATGCGCCTGGGCGTGAAGAGCGTCAACATGGATGACGTTGCGCGCCACCTGGGCGTTTCGAAAAAAACGCTATACCTTCATTTCAAAGACAAAGAAGATCTCATTCGTCGAGTCATTGATTTGCATTGCGCAGGCGAGGACAGAAGCTTTGCAGCTATTCAAGAAAAAAATCTACCGGCCATTGATGAGATGTTCGAAATCATGCATTGGGTATTGAGCATTCTTTCGAAAGTAAATCCTTCCGTTCAGTTCGATTTAGATAAATACCATCCGGAACAATCGCGCAAGCTGAAAGAAAGCCGTCATCGCGTGGTGTATGGCTGCATGCTCAGCAACATGAAGAAGGGACAGAAAGAAGGGATGTATCGCAAAGACTTTCATGCTGATGTTATTGCTAAGGTTTACATCTCGCGCATGGATGTTTTGTTCGACCCGGTCATCTTCCCATTTGGGGAGTATCAACTCACCGACCTATACAAAGAAGTATTTCAATATCACATACGCGGCATTGCCAGCGCCAAAGGCATAGAACAACTCGAGCAATTGCTCAAACAAAAACGTAAGTAATGCATGTTATGAAAAACATACTGCGGTCCATCACCATGCTAACTCTGATTGGCTTTGCATGCGAAACAATCGCGCAGACCCAACAACTATCACTCGCTCAAGCGCAAGAGTACGCATTGAAAAATGCGTTCCAGGTGAAAAATGCACAGCACGATAAAACTTCGGCCGACTTGACCTCCGACGAATTACTCGGCATTGGTTTACCGCAGCTGAATGGAAGTGTTCAATATCAAAACTTCATTAATCTTCCAACGTCCATCATCCCTGGCGATTTCTTCGGTGCACCCGGACAAGATGTGAAAGTTCAATTTGGCGTGCCTCATCAAATGACGGCAGGGCTTTCAGCATCACAATTACTATTCGACGGAACCTGGCTCGTTGGTTTGCAAGCATCGAAAGCGTATGCAGAGTTGCAGCGAAAAAACATCCAGAAATCGGAAATCGACATTCGCGCAAAAACAGCAGAAGCATACAGCACGGCTCTTACTACACAAGCTAACCTCACTGTTCTTCGTGACATGCTTAGCACGATGCAGAAGCTTCTCAATGACACCGAAGCCATGCAGCGCGAGGGCTTCAGTGAGCAACAAGACGTTGATCAGCTCATGCTTTCGGTCAATGAACTGATAATTCAACTCGGCTACACGGAACAGTATGTGTCGATTACAAAAGACCTGCTCAAGTTTACCATTGGCATGCCTCTGATTACCGAGATTGAATTAACCGATACATGGGAGTCGCTTACTGCAAATGCGGGTGAAGAGGCGCTTTCATTCAACCCATCTACAACCATCGATGTGCAGCTTGCCGAAAACGGATTGCTCATGCAGCAACTCAACGTGAAGTCGAAAAAAGCAGCACTCATGCCTAATCTGGCAGCATTCTACAATGTGCAAACACAAGGACTGCGCGATGAGTTCAATTACTTCGACACGAGTCTTCCCTGGTTTCCCATTCAACTGTGGGGCATTCAACTCAACGTGCCCATACTCAGTGGTGGAAGCAAGTCGAAGACCATCAAAAAAACAGAAGTAGAAGTAAAGCGAATGACCGACATGGTTTCCATGACAAAAGAAGCCGTGCAACTCGAATACAACACCGCCACCACCGAATTGTCGTTCTCGAAAAAACGAATGACTCAAGCGAAGGCGAACCTTGAACTCGCAAAGTCGATTCTCAAAACGGAAGAAACGAAATACCGCGAAGGTCTTTCCAACAGCTTCAATGTCACGCAGCGCAACCAGCAACTCATCAATGCTCAAAGCGCCTATATCAATGCCGCTATTGCATTTATGAACGCACAAACGAAACTCAACAAAGTGCTCAACAAATAATTCAATGCCGACCAACCACACACAATCCATCCATATGAAGTACTTTATCATCGCCATCGTTGCATCTATCATTCTTGCAGCATGCGGCTCCAACGGAACTGGCAACGCGCAACTCGACTCGCTCATAGCCAAGCGCGATTCGCTGAAAAACGTTCAAACGAACCTCGCCAAAGAACTTGCTGCCATTGAAGAACAGATTGCATTACTCGATACCGGACTGAAAGCACCGGCTGTTGCCGTAATGCCGGTAATTCGTCAAGACTTTAAATCGTATTTCCAGGTACAGGGCTACGTAACAACCGATGCGCAAGCGAATATTTTCCCGAATCCCATGGGCCAGGGCATTATCCGTAAAATTTTCGTTCGCGAGGGCGATCGCGTTTCAGCCGGACAAAAACTAGCACAAATCGACGATGCCGTAACGCGCCAGATGTTGGGTCAGTTGGAAGTAAACCTTTCAGTTGAAACAGAAAACTACAACCGCTTGAAAAAACTGTGGGACCAGAAAATTGGTAGCGAAATGCAAGTTCTTCAAGCACGCCGTGCAAAGGAAAACTTCGAAGAACAACTCAAACAAGTGCGCGAGCAAATTGCTCAATACACCATCACCGCCCCTATTAGCGGCACGGTAGACAAAATTTATTCGAAAGAAGGTGAAGCCGCTGCTATTGCTTCGCCCATGCCTGTGCTGACAATCATCAATCCCGGCAGCAACTACATGCTGGCCGATATCAGTGAAAGCTACATCGGCATCATTCAACAAGGTCAACAAGGCGAGGTTATCATACCGAATCTTGATACCATTTCCACCCAAATTTCCATGATTGGCAATACGATTAAAAAAGCAAACAGAACCTTTGAAGTGCGCATGAGCCTGCCTTCGAACAATTCTAATCTGAAACCAAATCTCGTAGGAAGTGTGCGCTTTGCAGACTATGCAGCAGACAGTACAGTGGTATTGCCATCATCGCTGATCATGAAAGATGCTCAAGAACGTTCGTTTGTTTTTATCAATGATAACATGAAAGCGAAGAAAGTAATTGTAACGACAGGAAAGAGCTACGAAGGACAAACTGAAATCTTAAACGGCCTTGTCGGAGGTGAAAGTATTATCAGCAAAGGCGCTCGCAAACTGGTCGATGGTCAGGAGATACGCATTGCCAACATCTAATTGAATAGGTATGGATCAAAATAAAAATCACACCGAGTTCACCTACCGTCAATTCGGACTTTCGAATTGGGCACTCAACAACCGCAAGGTAGTGATGGTGCTCACGTTTATCATTTTCTTCTGGGGCGTATATACCTATGTCACGGTGCCAAAGGAAAGCTTCCCGGAAATTGTGGTGCCAACCATATACGTTGGAACCGCGTACCCCGGAAACTCCGGTGAAGACATCGAAAAGCTCATCACCAAACAGCTCGAAAAGGAAATCAATACGATTACCGACATCGACAAAATGACTTCATCGTCGGTGCAAGGCTATAGCGCCATCAACATCGAATTCGATTTTTCCATCACTGCTGAAGACGCGCTGCGCAAGGTGAAAGATGCGGTCGACAAAGCGATGTCTGATCCCGATTTCCCCAAAGACCTTCCGGCAGAACCCAACATTTTCGAAATGAATTTTACGGAGTTGATGCCTATCATGAACATCAACCTCAGTGGTGACTATTCTTTGGAAGACCTGAAAGACTACGCGGAAAAACTGGAAGACGAACTCGAAAAAATTCCACAAATCAACAAGGTCGAAATCAAAGGTCTTTCTGAAAAAGAAGTACGTGTAGAGATCAACAACTTCGCGCTTGAAGCACGTCAACTCAGCTTCAACGACATCGCCGATGCACTGCGCAGCCAGAACACCACCGTTAGCGCGGGTGACATTCGCATGGGTGATATGAATCGATCTGTGAAAGTGAGCGGCGAATTCAAAAACATGCAGGACATCGAAAACGTCATCATCAAAAACGAAGGACAAGACGTTGTTTACCTGCGCGATGTTGCCACGGTAACTTTTGCCGAGAAAGAAAAAGAAAGCTACGCCCGCGAATTCCAAAATCCCGTGGTGAGTCTCGATGTAATTAAGCGCGGTGGAGAAAACTTGCTCGAGGCGAGCGACGCTATCAAGGCAGCTATTGAAGACGCGCAGGAAGATTTCCTTCCTTCCAACCTAACACTCACCATTACCAACGACCAAACAGGATTCACACGCATGCAGGTAAGCGACCTGGAGAACAACATCTTCTTTGGTATTGTGCTCGTAGTATTCGTCATCATGTTTTGGTTGGGCTTGCGCAATGCACTCTTCGTGGGTGTTGCCATTCCGCTTACGATGTTGTTGTCGTTCTCTATTCTGAGTTTGATGGGCGTTACGCTCAACCTCATGGTATTATTCGCGCTTATTCTCGCGTTAGGAATGTTCGTAGACAACAGCATTGTCGTCGTTGAAAACATCAATCGTCTCATGTCGGAAGGTCATTCCAAAATGGAAGCGGCCAAACTGGGTGTGGGTGAAGTGGCATGGGCCATAATCATTTCGACACTCACCAACGTTGTGGCCTACCTGCCACTCGGCGTATGGCCCGGTATCATGGGACAGTTCATGGGCTACTTGCCGCTCACGGTTATTGTCGTTCTCTTCGCATCACTGGTTGTTTCGCTCATCATCAATCCGGTGATGTGCTTGCAATACATGCGCGTCGACGATATTCCAACCAACCGCAAACAGTTGTGGAAAGTTGCAGGCACTCTTATCGGAATCGGATTGGTATCGGCCATTGCCGGTGTAATCTGGCTAGGTAACATCCTCATGCTACTCGGCATCATGATGCTATTGAATGAGTATTTCCTCGCGCCGTTTTCGAAGCGATTCCAAAACGGACCGCTCATGCGACTCGATTCTTTCTACAACCGAATTCTTAAATTCTCACTCAAAGAGGGGCGCAAACGCTGGTTGTTCTTAGGAACGTTTGGATTGCTCATTCTGTCGTTTGTCCTATTCGGGATGTTCCCTCCCAAAGTAATTTTCTTCCCTCAGGGAGATCCACAGTACGTAAACATCTTCATCGAAAAACCGATTGGTACCAATATCGAAGAGTCGAATCGTATCACGAAAGAAATTGAAGACATTATTTTGGATGAGGTTTCGAAGTATGAAGACGAAACGATTCGCGATAAAAACAAAAATTTCCTTGTTTCGTCTGTCATTGCGAATGTGGGTAACGGAACATCTGACCCACAACAAGGACCTTCGCTGGAAAATACGCCACACAAAGGACGCATCACACTGTCGTTTGTTGAATCACGCTTGCGCCGTGACGTGAGTACCACCGAAGTGATGAACAATCTGCGCACACGTCTCAAGGAATATCCCGACGCGAGTATCATTGTTAGTCCGAGTGAAATGGGCCC
>JBILCQ010000017.1:0-16423 GCA_044353065.1 Flavobacteriales bacterium
CTGGAATTTCATTGGTGGAAGCCGCGAGTGCAAGCTGGATTTCAGCTAGCTCATACCTATGAGAAATTGCATTATGTAGATGAGCCCGTGGCAATTGACTCTGATATTCGTTCGCAGATGATTTGGGCCAACGGTTGGTTGACTTGGAAGCCGTTCGATGATTTCTTCGTTAAAGTGTCATCTAGCCAAGCTGCCGTTAATGTGATCAATACCAATTATACGGATGGACGAATCAACAAGCCGTGGGCACAGTATTCCGTTCAGTTGCGCCATTTAAATCGCGATCACGATTTGGAGGCAAGCTCGTCGTGGGAGGAGCGTTTCGGAAGCAACGGTTGGTCATCCTCTTTGTCTTACCGCTACTATGTGCTTGTTTCACGAGAGTGGTCACTTTCGCCGTTTTTAAATGTTGCACGTCGTTATCGACTCCCCGACATGAACGAGTTGTTTTGGTCGCCGGGAGGTAACCCGAATCTGAAGCCGGAGCTGGGATATCATGGTCGGTCGGGGCTGGTTGCTTTTTTGGGCAAGAACAGACGAACGCAATGGCGCATAGAGCCAACCATTTTCTATTCGCGCGTAAACGACTGGATTCAATGGGTGCCTTCAGAAGGCGCTGTGTGGACACCAATTAATTTTCGGGAGGCACAAACACAAGGCGCTGAGTTATATGTGTTGTGTGATAAGTTGACTAAGAATGATCGCACGCGTTATCGATTCGAGACACGCTGGACCTTGAATGACGTGTTTTGGAGAGACTCCATTTCCTTGCAGGAACAGCGTCGAATGATTTACTCGCCCCGTTTGATGGGTTACCAGGGAGTAAGTGTTCAGCGCGGAAGACATTCGGCTTCGGTTGGATACCGGTTTGTCAGTGAGCGATTCACCGACGAAGCGAACACACCTCACAGAGCGCTCGACGCTTACGGGCTTTGCAACGTTTGGTATCAATCGACATGGAAGAAAAACGAATTGACCATGGACGTTACAGCAGGTGTTGACAATGTATTTGATGTGGCTTTCGAAACGCTGCGAGCGTATGCAATGCCCGGGCGCATCTATCGACTCAGCATCTCTTTAAGCTATCAACCTAATAAATCTCAAAATCTTCAACAAATTCTGGAATGAAAAAGAAATGGATTTTCGCATGCTGCGCTGCAGCCGTTGCACTTGGTTCTTGTAAAAAGTATGAAGCGGAACAAGAACCAATCACTTTCGATTCTTCGAATGGTGCGGTTATCGTAAATGAAGGAAGCTTCACGAAATTCAATGCAAGCTTGTCTCATGTTTCCACTAGTGGAACCTTGACACACGAGATTTATAATTTGGTGAATGATGTCGATCTCGGTGATGTCCTGCAGAGCTTTACTGTAAAGGGTAGCCGTGGGTATGCCGTGCTTAATAATTCTCAGAAGATTGAGGTGGTAGAGATGAGCACAATGATTAACAAAGGAACGATTTCCGGGCTAAGTTATCCTCGCTACGCAGCAAGTGTCGGTTCCAATAAATTGTACGTTACAAATGGATCATTTCAAGGCACTGTGGAAGTGTTTAACACGGAAACACTAAGCAACGAAGGGTCAATATCTGTTGGTTATGGACCGAATCAGCTGTTGCTTCACAACAATGAACTTTGGGTATGTAATCAAGGTGGTTTCGGCCTGGATAGTACTGTCAGTATCATCAATGCCGTGTCGAATACTGTTGAAGAGGTGATTACACTTGCCCACAGACCGGAGGATCTTGTTGTAGACGCCTTCGGCGATATCTGGATTTTGTGCGCAGGTGAGACCTTTTATGATGAGTCGTGGAATGTGTCCGGACATTCACTCGCCAAGCTGTTTCGTATCGATGGTGCCTCACATGCAATAGAAGCTTCCTTTACAATAGGATCATTGGGTGATCATCCTCGTCAGCTTGAAGTTTCACCCAACGGTCAAACATTGTACTATGAAAATAATGGTGTTTTTGCCGTTGATGTGAATGGTGCAGAGTTACCCGGATCTCTTCTCATTGCTTCAGCTAAATCAGCTTTAAGCGTTAATCCTTCGACCGGCGATGTGTGGTGTGCCTCTATTTCTGACTATGTGAATCCATCAACTGTATACGTATATGCGGCTAATGGTGCCTTGCTTCGCACGTATGAAGGCGGAATAGGCACGAACGCCGTAGAATTTAATTAGCGGTTTTAATTCAATTATTATCTAAAGAAAAAGCCCCACTGACTTGCAGTGGGGCTTTTTAAGTTAGGTTATTTAATGACGGTTACTTGGTGATCATCAAGCGGTCAATCTTGACTTCAGAACCGTTGGTCAAGCGATATGTGTAAACACCGGTTGTCAGGTCATTTACATTGAAGTTTACATTGTAGGTAGCACCGGCTTCAACAGTACCCATGAACACATCTGCTACTTTCTTGCCGGTTACATCGAAGATTTCGATTGAAGTCTTCGCTGAGCTCACAGCTTGGAAAGTAAACATTGTTCTGTGTGTAGCTGGGTTTGGAGAAGCGCTGATGGTGCTTCCACCGCGACCTTCTGTTGACGCTGTGTTTTCAGCTGCGATACCTTGAGCATTACCTGCAGAAGGAGCGCTTGGGCTGAAGCTGATAGTCTGCGTGCATGAAGTCATGTTGCCTGAGCAATCAACAGCAGTCCACTCGCGAACAATCTGGTAGTCTGGGCAGCAATCAAGTTCGAATGCAAAGTCACCTGCACCTGAAACGCTCGCAAAGCCTGCGCTTGGGTTCGAGCGGTAAGAACCGCTGTAGCTGAACCAACCACCGAAGCCGTTATCAGCGTTGTTGTAGTTGTTTGCACCATCACCCAATTGGAAGCCGAAGTAGTTGTTGGCAGGAGCGTGAACGAGGTTGATGGTTGAACCGGTGTAGTCACCGTAACCAACCAATTCAGCACCAGGTCCGGCTTGCAACAAGAAGTAAGTCCATGAAGCGAAGTTGGCATCAACACCGCCACAGTCAGCCTTGAAGCTTGTTGGGAAGCCTTGGTTAGACCATGTAGCCCAATCCATACCGCCGCTGAACATTACGTCTACATTCCATCCTGTGCCTGGCTTAACAGCATTTTCCAGCTGAGCTACCAGGTGCAATGAACCACTTGGGTATTGTACCAAGTTACCAGAGATAACTTTGAACCAACGGTCAGCAGAAGGCATATTGAACAAGGCCATTGCCCAGTCGTAAGGGTATCCGCATGGGTTGCCTGCAGCGCGAACCGGAGTGATCAAGTCGCAGTCAGCGATTGAACCTTCAGCAGGAAGTTCACCTACCATCGTTTCTTCGAAGTAGAGTTGAACATCAGCATCACAGCCATCGATAGCTACTACTTCTGCTGGAGCAGGAACTTCATCGTTGCAGTTAACCACTACATCTGAAGGGCATCCGCTGAGTGTTGGCTCAGTAGTATCTTCAAATGAAATGTGCTGAACAAATGCAGCGCTGCTATTTCCGCATGCGTCTGTTGCAATCCAAGTACGGTCAAATGATCCAGTGCAACCTGTTGTTACAACTTCGCCATCTGTGTAGTTTACAGAGATTTCGCTGCAATCGTCAGATGCTGATGGAGTCACAACGTCAGCTTCAGAACCACACTCGTAAACGAATGCTGATTCGTTTTCACCCCATACAGGAGCGTTGCTGTCAGTTACATTGATCAACTGTGTATGCGTTGCAAAGTTTCCGCAAGCGTCGGTAGCTGTGAATGTACGCTCGATGGTGTATGAAGCAGGGCATGAGCCGGGAACAACAACATCGTTGTGTGAGATAACAACATCAGAGCAAATGTCTTCAGCTGTTACTGCAGCTACGTTGTCTGCATCTGTGCAATTACGGTTTTCATTTTCAGGAACGAACGTGAATACCGGAGCAGTGCTGTCAACAATCGTCACTGTGCGTGAAACAGTAGTTGAGTTACCGCAAGGATCCACAGCTGTCCATGACTGGAAGATTACAGTTGTGCAAGAATCTGCTGAAGTCTCTTCGTTAGAGCTTAGCGTCAACTCATCGGCACAGTTGTCAGACCAAATTGGGCTGTAGGCAGGGATTTCATCACCGCACTCAATTGATGCATCGGCAGGAGCTACTTCAACCGCAGGTGCAATTGCATCTGTTAATGTGATGATCTGCATGATCAATCCTTCGGTTACATTTCCGCAAGCATCGCTTACAGAATAGGTGCGAATGATTTTGCCTGCGCAGCCACCACTTACATATTCATCTTCGAATGTGATGTTCACTTCGTTGCAATCCTCAGCTGAAATTGCCACCTCATAGCTTACGTTATCGCAAGGCATAGAAACTTCCATTTGGAAAGGATTCACAACCGGTGCTTGAGTGTCGACGATGGTGATGTTCTGGCTGAAGATAGAGCTGTTACCACACTCGTCAGTAGCAGTCCATGTGCGTGTGAAATACTCGTCACACGCATTAGTAGATGTTGTGTTGTCATTAATTCTTGAGAATCTGCCGACATTGATGTTGAGCACCATGTCATTCCAGTCATCTCCACCTTCTTCTACTATAATCAAACGAATTCCGCCCATTGGAGTTTCCTCACCAATCCATAATGTTCCATATGGTGCAGTGCATGGACCATAAACTTGACCACCTTGAAGAGTGTAGTTACGAGTGCCAGCATTTTCCGGGATGTAGTCAACATTTGGTATGTTGATGAAGTGGAAAATTCCGCTTTCCTGTGAAGTTGTCATTGATACTGAAACCAATCCTTCAAATTCGCGCAAGTCGAGGTAAATTCCTTCTGAAGAGTACCCAGCAATAGGCTCAGATGAAGTTGTCTCACTGTCGAAATAGGTGTAGGTGATTTCATCTGAACAATTATCGCTCGCAGATGGCTCGATAACAGGAACTTCTTCGCTGCATTCGTAGGTGTACGATGAAGTCTGCTCAGCGAACACAGGAGCAGTAACATCAATCACATTAACGTAGCGTGTTTCTACAACCTGGTTTCCACAATTGTCGAATGCACGATACGTGCGGGCAATAGTGTAGCTCTGTGGGCATGAACCTTCAGAGATAGTCTCAGCTACTTCTACAGTAACATCGCTATCACAGTTGTCAGCAGCAGCATACTCACCATAACCTGGGATTGTTTCGTCACAGTTTACAGTCACATTCTCCGGAAGAGCTGTGAAGTATGGGTTAGTAGTGTCGATGATCGTTACAACCGTTGTTGAGGTAACTGAGTTGCCGCAATGATCGGTGGCCGTCCAGCTGTAAGTTTCAACAGTTGTGCAACCATCGAATTCAGAACCGAAATCAGAAGTGATATCCAATTCCTGATCGCAGTTGTCGCTGAAAGTAGCAGGAGCAACAGAGTACTCAGCGCCACATTCTACAGTGAAGCTTTCAGTTGATGAAGCAATAACAGGAGCAATAGCATCAGTAAGTGTGATAACCTGAACGAATTCAGCAGAGATGTTTCCGCAGATATCAGTAGCAGTGTAGGTACGAATTACTTTACCTGCACATGAACCTGAAGCCATCTCATCCGTGTACTCAATCGAGAATTCGTTGCAAACATCTTCCGCTGTAGCGAATGTTCCTGCGTAGTCGTCGCATGGACGCTCAATAGCAAGCTCACCGCTGATTACAGGAGCAGTAGTGTCTTGAACAGTGATGCTCTGAGTGAAGAAAGATGAGTTGCCACACTCGTCGGTTGCAGTCCAAACACGGCTAAAGCTGTATGAGCAAGAGTTGCCGGCTGTTTCAGAGTCAACATAGTTTAAAGAAACTTGACCACAGTTGTCCGTCGCAGAAGGTTCTACAACAGCAACTTCCTCGCCGCACTCATAGGTGTATGATGAAGTTTGCTCAGCAAATACAGGAGCCATTTCATCCATTACATATACATAGCGAGTTTCAACTGCCTGGTTGCCACAGTTGTCAGAAGCACGATATACACGCTCGATAGAGTAGCTCTGTGGGCAGTTGCCAGGAATGATAGACTCTTCTACAGAAACTTCTACATTGTTGTCGCAGTTATCGGCAGCAGCATATTCACCATAACCCGGAACGATTTCTTCGCAGCTGATGGTTGCATCTTCCGGCAATGAAGTGAAGTATGGGTTTGTGGTGTCAACGATGGTAACAACCGTTGTAGCTGTTGTTGCGTTGCCACAGTGGTCAGTTGCTGTCCAGCTGTAAGTTTCAATAGTAGTGCAGCCATCGAATTCAGAACCGAAATCAGAAGTGATGTCTAATTCCTGATCGCAGTTGTCGCTGAAGGCAGCGGGCGCAACAGAATACTCAACGCCACATTCTACTGTGAAGCTTTCAGTTGAAGATGCAATAACAGGAGCAATAGCATCTGTAAGTTCAATTACTTGAACGAATTCAGCAGAGATATTTCCGCAAATGTCTGTTGCAGTGTAGGTGCGAATTACTTTGCCTGCGCAAGAACCTGAGGCCATTTCTTCTTCGAAGTCAATAACCCAATTATTGCAATTGTCAGTCGCAGTTACGAAAGTGCCTTCATAGTCATCGCATGGGCGTTGAATAAATTCTTCACCCTCAATAACCGGCGCAGTAGTGTCTACGATGTTGATGGACTGAGTGAATACGCTGCTGTTGCCGCATTCGTCTGTTGCCGTCCAAACGCGGTTTATAACTTGAAGGCATGGGCTTGCTTGAGCTTCACCACAATTAAATAAGCCATTGCTAGAACTGTTTTCGGTGAATGCCGAGTTGAACTGCCACAATGCACTGCGTATAGCATTCAAGGAATAATCAGATGAACATCCTCCGAGATGAGCATTCGCAATTTGAATAACTTGATTAACGGTCATACCTGCAAACGGACCCGCATTATAGATGAGGTTGCCAGTATTGAAATCATTCGCAGAGAATGATGCGTCCATAGCATCCATAGTTACATTAATCGTGGCAGCAATAGTTTGATTTGCCAAACCGTTCGGCGCTTGGCTCGGATTGACAGAGCTTCCTGCCAAAACCATTGGTGCACCGGGAACCGGAAGATAGCTGATAACCGCTGCTGCTGTGGTGAAATGCATAGTGTTGCTACCACAACCAACCATTATGCCTGCAGGGAAGGCGGCATTGAAATTAGCCATTAAATACTGGCCTGCCGGATGATTGGCTTTACCCCAATGGCGAGCAAAGTGAGTAGTAAAGTTGGTGCATGAAACTTCAAAGGTCGGAGCAACGTCAGTATAGGTAAGAGTTACATTTCCGCAGTTGTCGCTGGCTTCCGGAGTTACTACCGGAATGTCGGTATTGCACTCGTAAGTGAATTCAGATGTTTGCGATGCAAACACAGGTGCTGTTTCGTCAATTACGGTGATGGTTTGTGTTTCAACAACCTGGTTTCCGCAGTTATCGAATGCGCGGAAAGTGCGATAGATGAAATAGTTCTGTGGACATGAACCGGGCATGATTTCTACGCCCAATGCAATATCAACTTGTGAGTCGCAATTGTCGTTAGCTGATGGATAAACTACAGCCGGAACTTCAGCTTCGCAGCTAATAGTTAGATCTTGTGGGAAGTTGCTGAATACAGGGTTGGTAGTGTCCTGTACATGTGTTGTACGAGTTGCTGTAGCTACATTGTCGCAGTAGTCAGTAGCGGTCCATGTGCGGATGATGTCGTATGTTTCAGGGCAATCGTCGTCCTGACCAACAATTTCTTCAGCATAGGTCAATACCACTTCTTGTCCGCAATTATCGATGCTGGTAACACCACCATCATCATTAAGAGATGCGTTTGAGCACTCAACAGTCATGTCTTCAGGAAGACCAACAAATACGGGAGCAGTGATGTCAATCAAAGCAATGAATTGCTGAGCTTCGCTTGTGTTTCCGCATTCATCTGTAGCACTGTAAGTACGAATCAGAGTTCCGAGACATCCGCCTGAGCTGAGCAATTCAGAAACCAATTGAACAGAAGTATTTCCGCAAGCATCTGAAGCGGTCAATGCACCGGGCAATTGATCACAAGGAGCGTGAACATAAATCTGGTATGCATCAAAAACAGGAGCGGTAGTGTCTTCTACGTTGATAGTTTGTGTAAATGTCTCACTTGCATTTTGACACTGATCGATGCCTGACCATGTGCGAACAAGTGTGTAGCTAGATGGGCAGTTGCCATCGATACGCTCTTCGTTGTATACCAAAGTTGGGTTAAGGTCGCAGTTGTCTGAAATAGATACTTCAGCCGCAGCAGGAACAGCATCACATTCGGCAGTTACTTCTGCGCTTGGAAGATTGCTCAACGTTGGAGCGGTAGAATCAACAATGGTGATTACTTGAACGCAATTTGAACGATTTCCACACAAATCAGTTGCAGACCATGTGCGAGTGATCGTCGAAGAACAAGTTCCTTGCTCTACAATTTCTCCCAAGTATTGAACGACTACGTCACCTGAGCAGTTGTCGATAGCCTCAACACCTTCAGCTACAGGAGCCGCAGGATCAGAACATTCCATGGTGAATGACTCTGGGCAATTGGTAAATACAGGAGCAGTAGTGTCATTCACGATAACTTGCTGAGAGGCAACAGTTGCGTTTCCGCATCCATCAACCGCACGATAGAAATAAGTCAGAGAAGTGTTGTGAATACAATTGCTCTCGAAACCTGGAGTGCAAGAAAGATCAACATTCACGTCGCCATGACCGCTGATTGCTGTGCCATTCATTAAACCTTCGTAAGTGAACCAACCAGACATGCCGTTAGCGCAGTTCTTATTGTTTGCACCAACTCCGATTTGGAATCCGAAGTAGTAGGAAGCAGGCATATGATAGATATACAATTCAGTTCCTGCCAAAGCACCTGCGCCGGAAAGGGTAGAGAAGCCGCCAACCAATTCATAGAATGACCATTGGTCATGGTTGTCGGAAGCGCAAGAAAGCATGAGATCGTTTTTGTAGTTTCTGCCTTGAGCAGACCAAGCAGCCCAATCGGCCTTGTTTTCAAACCACAAATCGACAATGAATTGTTCTGAAGCATTAACTGTATTTACTACAGTTCCGTACATGTGAGCAGAACCATCAGCAAACTGATCGAAATGACCACCGGCAGCATCGAAAACGAAATTGGCACCGGAAGCAGAAGATAGAGTAGGTAACCAAACAGCCCAATCGGCACCAGGGCCGAAAGCAGTAGAAGCCACACAAGCACTTTCAATTGTGCCGGTTTGGCTGCTCCAGTTTGCTATCTCGCTAGAACCACCGCAAGCATCCACTGCTGATGCCGACTGAAATGCAGGAAGCGCATCAATACATTGTGCGCTTAGTTGAGCATCTAAACCGGTAATTTCCGGACCTTGAGTGTCGCGAGAAGTAATGATTTGAGTGCATACTTCCACAAGCGTTCCCAATGAGATAATCCATGTGCGTGAAATTACCTGACCACATGCACCGGAAGAAATAACAGCGTCTTCAAAGTTTACAAAAAGCTGTTCCGTGCAGAATTCACCTCTAACAATGGGCATTCCTGTAAAGTCGAAATTCACTTCTTGTCCACACTCCACGGTAACATCAGCCGGGCATATGACTTCCAGACTAAGTTCGCATGGAACTTCGTTATTTCCACCGTCATCGCATACACCGAGGTAATCGCCGTGATTGAGGTGAGCTTGAACGGCATTTTGATTCACATAGATGGTGATTGATCCGCCGTTTCCAAGTTGATGGCAAACGGCTACTTGATCGTCATCATCATCATCGTCGTCATCATCATCGTCGTCATCGTCATCATCGTCATCATCGTCATCATCATCGTCATCATCATCATCATCGTCGTCATCATCGTCATCATCATCATCGTCATGATCATGACCACGAAGGTCGTTAGATACAGACGCGGAAGCTGTGCTGTCAGATTGGGCGAAGGTTGCATAACCTCCGAACATCAAAAGCATTAAACAGAGAAATAATGCCTTGAGGGCATTCAGGAAGCGGGCACTAAAAGAATCAATGCCACCAACAAGTGAAGTACACGAATTTGTAGAGAAATTCATCTTGTTTAGATTTTAGTTTGACAAATAATTTCGAATTTGCCTCAATAGGGGAAAAGACAGAATCCAGCTTTAATACGACAAATGTAAAATAAGATTCGATGAAAAAGCAAATAAATTCGATAAATTTTTCACAATCCTGAGAATCAGAGGATAAGCACAGCGTTTTTTTTCAAAAAATATGTTTTGCAGATCTTTTTGGGATTCGGTCGTCTCATCTGTCCTTCCTTTAACGGAGTGAAATGTATTTTTGAAAAATGAAAAAATCTGTGATAGTGAGTGTGGCGCCATTGAGGCGAGAGCCATCCGATAAAAGTGAGATGGTTTCTCAGGTGCTTTTCGGTGATTGTGTCGAGGTATTGGATGAACAGCAGAAATGGTCCATGGTGAGATTGGATGCCGATGGCTATGAAGGTTGGGTCGACAATAAGCAGCTTGGTGCTATTTCGAATGAAAGTGAAATGACAACCTTGAGAAATGCGCTCACACGATGTACCTTGGATAATGGCACAGAAGTATGGCTGCCTGCAGGAGCGATGGTTTCATCCCATGTGAAAACAGATTCAATTCAGGAAACCTGGAATGGAAGTGCGACCGACATCGAACGATGTGCTCTACAGTTTTTAAATGCGCCTTATTTGTGGGGAGGCAGAACAGTGCTGGGAATCGATTGCTCCGGGTTTACTCAATTAGTTATGCGGTTGAACGGCATTACGCTTCCACGCGATGCCTATCAACAACCTGAATTAGGCAATACAATCAACTTTGTAGAGGAAGCTCAGACAGGTGATTTGGCTTTTTTTGATAACAGCGAAGGACGCATTGTTCACGTGGGTATTGTACTAATGAATTCTACTGCCGGCGTCACAATTATTCACGCGTCGGGATGCGTGCGCATAGATTCTCTCGATCATCAAGGCATATTCAATCAGTCGTTGGGCGAATACACACACAAGCTTCGAATTATCAAACGCGTTTTATAGAAGGTGCTACATTTGTCGTCCTTTTTTTAATACGATGACAGAACTAGAGCAATTAGAGCAAACCGTAGAATGGTTGCGCGCAAAGGGAATGAATGCACCTGAAGTAGGAATCATTCTAGGAACAGGGTTGGGTGAGCTGGCCAATTCTATTGAATGCGAAAAGCAGTTCAGTTATAATGTGATTCCCAACTTTCCCATCGCCACTGTTGAGTTTCATTTCGGCAAATTGATTTATGGAAATCTCGGTGGTAAAAAGGTAATGGCGTTTCAGGGACGATTTCATTACTACGAGGGTCATAGTATGGATGATGTAGTGATGCCTGTTCGGGTAATGAAAATGTTGGGAGTGAAATACGTGTTGCTCTCAAACGCAGCGGGTGCAATCAATCTGTCATTTAAAAAAGGTGATTTGATGTTGATCAACGATCACATCAATATGCAACCCGATAACCCGCTGAGGGGCCCCAACATCGATGAGCTGGGGCCGCGTTTTCCGGATATGTCTGAGCCATACTCGAAAATGCTGAATGATAAATTACATTCGATTGCGAAGAGTCATGGAGTGGAATTACGCGAAGGGGTTTATGTTTCAGTACCTGGTCCTAATCTTGAAACGCGTGCAGAATATCGTATGCTGAAAATGTTGGGAGCCGATGCTGTGGGCATGAGCACGGTACCTGAAGTGATAGCGTGCAGTCATATGTCATTGCCCTGTTGTTGTGTCTCTGTGATTACAGATACATGCGATCCTGATAATCTCACTAAATTGAGTGTCGAAGAAATTATTGCCACGGCTCGTGAGGCGGAATCGAAGTTGAATGTGCTTTATAAGGATTTGGTAGCGCAGCTTTGAGTGGCGAGTGGCGAGTGGCGATTTAAATGGGGCATCCAAGTTAATTCGCCACTCGCCGTTCGCCACTTAAAACTTATCCCTATATTTGCGCGCCTTTTCCCAAACGGGTTTTACTTCACATCTTCAACAGTTGCGCGGCGGTAGCGCATTTCATCTGAAAATGGTTGTTTAATTCAATTGGAATCGGCATTAACAACCAAATAATTTTTAGTATGATGAATTTTGAAGTACTCGGGCTGAGTAAGCCCGTTTTACGCGCCATTGCCGAGCTCGGCTTTGAATCTCCAACTCCTATTCAAGAACAAGCGATTCCCGTGATGCTCGGAGGAAACCAAGATGTGGTTGCCTTAGCACAAACAGGAACAGGAAAGACAGCCGCATTCGGATTGCCGCTTATCGACCTTCTAGATTTTAATCAGCGTCATACGCAGGCTTTGATACTCGCACCAACGCGTGAGTTATGCATGCAGATTACGCGCGATTTACAGAGCTTTTCGAAGCACACCGGCGGAGCCCATGTGGTTGCCATCTATGGTGGTGCTAGTATTGAAGGTCAGATTCGCGAGATGCGCAAGGGGCCTCAGATTGTTGCGGCCACTCCGGGGCGTTTGGTCGATATGATTGAGCGAGGTGTTGTTGATTTAACCCGTATTGATTTCGTTGTTCTGGATGAAGCAGACGAAATGCTCACCATGGGTTTCAAGGATGATTTGGATTTGATTCTTTCGCAAACTCCGGAAGAGAAGAATACCTGGTTGTTTTCTGCAACCATGCCTCACGAGGTTCAGCGCATTGCCAAGAACTACATGAGCGAGCCATTCGAAGTAACCGTAGGTCAGCGCAATTCGGGTAACGAAAACATCGAGCACTTGTATTACGTTGTTCATGCGAAAGATCGTTATCTCGCTTTGAAGCGTATCGCCGATTACAACCCCGAAATTTTCGCAATTGTTTTCTGCAGAACAAAAGCAGAAACACAACAAGTAGCTGATGCGCTTATCAAAGACGGTTACAATGCGGATGCGCTTCACGGCGATTTGTCGCAAGCGCAGCGCGACTTTGTAATGAAGCGTTATCGCAGTCGCTCACTGCAAATGCTGGTTGCAACTGACGTAGCGGCCCGAGGAATTGATGTGAACGATGTAACGCACGTTATCAATTACAACTTGCCTGATGAAATTGAGAGTTACACGCACCGCAGCGGACGCACCGCTCGTGCCGGTAAGTCGGGTGTAAGCATTGCTATCATTCACAGCAAGGAGTTGCACAAGATTCGTGAGATTGAGAAAATCATCAAGCGCAAGTTTGCGCAAGCACAAATCCCTACCGGTTTTGATGTGTGCGAGCAACAGTTGATGGCGCTTGTAAAACGCATCCACAATGTGGAAGTCGACGAAAAAACAGTCGAGCGTTATTTACCACAAGTGTTTGAAGAGTTGCAGGAACTATCGCGCGAGGATATCATCAAGCGTTTTGTATCGATTGAGTTCAATCGTTTTGCGGAGTACTACCGTAATGCTCCCGACCTTAATCACAACGCACAGCGCGACGACCGCAGAGCGCTTGCGCCCGGCGTTGTAAAGTTGTATATGAACATTGGCGGTATCGATGGATTTGACTTCAATACGATTAAGGAGTTTATTGCTGAGAATGCTGAGATTAACACGGCAGATATTACCTGGACCGATTTGAAAAACACCTTCTCACTGATTGAAGTGAAGAATGAAGTGGTCGATAAGATTATGGAGACGATACACGGTGCTCAATACCGCGGACGCACCGTTCGCGTGGAGTCGCGTGGTAATCGTGACGCCGGAATTCCTCGCACACGTTTCCGTGGTGAAGGTCGCAAAGGCGGCGGCGGCGGTGGCGGCTTCTACAAAGGCAAAGGCAAAGAAGGCGGCTTCGATCGCAAGAAATCATTTGGCGACCGCGATGGGGGATTTAATAAGGGGAAGAAGAAACGATAGGAATTACGAGTTGAAGGTTGCAGGTTAAAGGTTGAAAGTTGGAGTCAAGCAAACGTTCAACCTTTAACCTGCAACCTTCAACTATTTCTAAGCTGTAACTTCTGATTTTATCACCGGGATTCCCGTCTTACTGATTGCACCGTATCCTCCTTCGATTTCAGAGAAGTTACGGTAACCGCGTGCTTGAAGAATGGAAGCCGCAATCATGCTTCTGTATCCACCTTGACAATGCAGGTAGAAATGCTCCTTGGGATTGATGGATGACATCCAGTTATTGATTTCGGAGAGTGTCAAGTTTTCTGCATCAGGCACATGTCCGTTGCTGAACTCACTGCATTTGCGCACATCTATCACTTTCGATTTTCCATGTACGTATTCTCCTTCGAATTGCGAAGCGTTTATGCGCACAATGGTGTCAATCGTTTTTCCTGAATGTTTCCATGTCTCGAAACCGCCCGCGAGATGTCCTAGTAGTTGATCGAATCCAACGCGACTCAGACGCGTTACGGCTTCTTGTTCTTTTCCCGGTTCTGTAACCAAAATCAGCTTTTGATTTACATCCGCAATCAAAGCACCAACCCAGGGAGCAAAGTCTCCGTTAAGGCCAATGTTGATTGAGTTTGGAATAAACCCGTTGTGGAATTCGGCCGCGCTGCGTGTATCGAGAATAAGTGCATCAGCTACATCAGCAACGGTTTCGAATTCGTCGGCTGTGAGCGCTTTCATTCCATTGCTTAATACTTCATTGTAGCTGGTGTAGCCCTTCTTATTCATGGCTACATTCATGGGGAAATAAGCAGGTGGCGCGCTTAGACCATCCGTTACGGCTTGAATGAAACTCTCTTTGCTTGGTTGGTTGAGTGCGTAGTTGATTTTTTTCTGATTTCCCAAGTCATCTACCGTTTCCTTCATCATGTTCTTACCGCAAGCACTTCCGGCGCCATGAGCGGGATAAACAATCACATCATCGGCCAATGGCATAATCTTATTGTGAAGACTGTCGTAGAGCATTCCTGCCAATTCTTCTTGAGTCAAGTGTGCTGCTTTTTGCGCGAGGTCCGGGCGGCCTACATCGCCCAGAAAAAGGGTGTCGCCTGAGAAAATACAATGGTCTTTGCCGGTTTCATCTTTCAGTAAATACACAGTGCTTTCCATGGTGTGGCCGGGAGTATGCAACGCTTTGATTGTGATATTGCCCAACTTGAATTCTTGACCATCGGTCGCGATAGTCGCATCAAATTGGGGTTGCGCGGTAGGTCCATAGATGATTGGTGCACCGGTCGCTTTGCTCAGGTCTAAATGGCCAGAGACAAAGTCGGCGTGGAAATGCGTTTCGAAAATGTATTTGATTTTCACACCGTCTTTCTCAGCGCGGTCGAGATAGGGTTGAATCTCACGAAGCGGATCGATGATCGCAGCTTCGCCGTTGCTTGTGATGTAGTAAGCGCCCTGAGCGAGACAGCCGGTATAGATTTGTTCGATTTTCATAGCATGGAATATTGGACAAAATTAGTGACGGTGAGTTTTTTTCGTGTTTGATTCTTATCAGAAACGGTGTCAAAGGAACGACCACTTTTCGGATCCGAACGTCATACTTGTTACAAAAGAAAAAGGCCGCAGCATGGCGGCCATTTCAGAAATTTGAATTCAAATTATTTTTTCGCAGGGGCTGGAGTAGGGGCAGTGCCCGGCTTTGGGCTGCCTGTTCCTTCCACGGTTTCAACTTTGATGAGTTCTACTTCAAAGATGAGAGTAGAGTTTCCTGGAATTTTATTTTGACTGCGTGAGCCGTATGCTAAATCAGAAGGAATGTAGAAGGTCGTTTTACCGCCTTGTTTCATGTATTGAAGACCTTCTGTCCAACCTGCAATAACTTGGTTCAAGCCGAAAGTAGCAGGAGTTCCGCGCTGCACAGAACTGTCGAACACCGTGCCATCGATGAGCGTTCCATGGTAGTGAACAGTAACCTTGTCATTGGCATCGGGCTGAGGTCCGGTACCTTCTTGGGTATGCTTGTACTGAAGACCCGTTGCTGTTGTCTGTACGTCTTTTTTCTTTTTGTTTTCGGCAAGAAAAGCTTCACCAAGCTTTTTGTTTTCTAGTGCCTTTTGATCAGCAATTTTTTTGCTTTCCTCTTTGTAGATTTTATCCGCTGTCGGAGCATCGAAAGCGGCTTTGCCTGCCAGATGTTCCGAAATCGCCTTTTTTACCAAGTCTTCGTTATAATCGCTAATGCCGCTTCTCTTAAGCGTTTCAGCCATAGTTATTCCAAGAGCATAGGAAACACTGTCTTTGCGTGTTTTGAATGATTGTGCATTCAGTGTAGCCGACACAGCGATGGCCACAAAAGCTAATAGGAGTTTTTTCATAGTGAATTGAATTTGAATGAGCGCGTAAAGAAACGAATATTAGGTTAAAGCACTCGTTAAAAATGACTATCGGGTGAATACAAAACGATCGGGTTCCGATAGCTTTTTGTTCAAGCAATAGTTGTCGGAGTCGAATGAACAGAGATCGCCCGCTTGTTTAAGCTCGTTATCAATGATAAATCGCGCCATTTTTCCTCGCGCCAGTTTGGAATAGGTGTTCACGGTTACGAAGGCATTTCC
>JBILCQ010000175.1:0-4950 GCA_044353065.1 Flavobacteriales bacterium
CTTTTCTGCTCCTTTTGAAAAGAATGACACTGTCAGTGGAATCATGGGGAATACGCAAGGTGTAAGCAGAGCAAGCAATCCACCGATCAACCCAAACAAGAAAATCGCCCACAGCCCATAGTTTTCTTTTTCCTGTCCGCAATTGTTGAAGGGATTGTTGAGGTCAACACCCGGCATTTTGAATGGGTCGTTTCCCGCAGGAGATGTTGACTCGGTATTGGCAAGCGGATCAAACTCCATGGCTTGGAGGGTTGCAGGATCGAACTTCACGTGAATGGTTTGCGGGGGCAAACAACGTTTGTCGTTGCATTGCATAAAGTCTATCGAAACCGTAATCGGACTTTTCGAGGCGCCCAATGCAATAACCTTCGTTTCGAAAACCACAGTGCCCTCGTGGTAATCGATGTTCATCATGAAGTTCTTGTCGTACAGTCGCTTCGGCTTGGGCTCACTCACCGGGGCACTTAGGTCATAATCTACACTCTTTGCAAAAGAGAATGTAGTTGGAACAGGCCCTTCCGTGCTTTCCAGTTTTTGCGCGTAGATGTGCCAGCCGGCCTCCATGCTAGCAGAGAATGACAGAAGGTATTCCTTGTCTGAAACCGATTGAATTGTATAACTCCAGCTTGTGTGGTTCTCTTTTCCGGGTGAATTATTCGTTTCGTTTAACGATGCTTCATCCACAACGGCAGCTTCTCCCGAAGCGTTTGGAGTAACCGTTAACTCGAACATTTCCGGATCCGGAAAAATGCAGCGTTCCTCGTTGCAGGCCATGTATTCCAACACGCCCGAAACCGCAAACGGCTTATCGGTTTTAGCTTTTATTTTTTGCTTGAATACCGCGTTCTTTTCAAAGTAATTCAGGTCCATTTCGAAATTCGGATCGAAATGCGTGATGTACTTTCCCTCCTTGGTTTTACCAACCAATTCAAAGGAGGTCGATGGGTTTACTTTGAGTGTCGTGGGAATAGGGCCGATAGCGTCGGGCTTGTCTGAAACAGACAAAGCGTAAACGTGCCAGGTGTCTTCTATTGCTGCTGTGGCAGTTATTTCATACTCCTGATTTTCCAACGGCTTGATGGAAAACTTCCATTTTACCGGTTGAAAAATTTGAGCGAAGGCCGCCAGTTGAAATACGAAAAGAAAAGCGAGCGTTGACCAAGCTCGCGCAGTGTTAGAACCATTCCGAATCATGAAGCCAAAAATAAACGGAACGTGTCAATCCGTTGCGCAACAAAAGTTGCAATCGCAAGGACTGCTTTCTAGTTCGGGAACTCGACATTCAAGATACACTGCACGGGAATGCTTACGCCCTTGTCGAGCATCACGCGATCGTTGCCGGCCGCAATAATGCGCGAACGCAGTTTCTTCTGCGACTCCTTGTCTTCGAGTGTAAGTATCACCTCTACCTTATTGAGTGAATCGAGCACAGCCGCCTTCAGCAAGCTTGCGCTGCGGCGAATACGTTCCTTTTCGGAATTCAAAACGTCTTGCGTTTTAAATACCATGCGAGCGAGCGTATCAAGATCGTATCGAGAGTGTATGTTGAGCATCATAGTTTTCGTTTAGTGAACAGTTGTAAGTTCTTGTTAAAACGCACTACTCCGCAGAAAGGTTACGCTCGGTGAAAAATTGGATTCTTATGCACTCATTAGAGTGCGGGTGAATTTTGAAGTTTTCACAAATGCGCATGCCCAAAACAGATACGATGGTGTTATGCGATTCTACTACACGCGCTTTTTTCTTTAGCCACGACGGAACTTTTGCATGTGTGAGATAATCGGAAACCTTTTGTCGGCCGGGCGCACCCAACGGGTGAAACTCATCGCCAGGCTTCCACACGCGAATGACCAATGGCAATTTTATATTGCTTGCGTCAACATATTGTCGTGTGTTGTCAGAGGAAAATGACACCTCTGCACGACTGCACCTATCGATATACACATGCCCATTCGACCAAGGCAACGAGTGAATAACCTCCTTCACCATTTCCTCTCTGACAACACTGGCAATCGTTCCGTTCTGAATGTAAAGGTCATGCGAAGCTGAGCTAAAAAGCGACGGCTCGGTTGACGTATCTCTCTTCAAGTGCGCAGAAATCTGAACGACCTGTTGCGACGAATAGCCCTTCGAATGAAGCCACTTCCAAAGCACAACATCAGGAAACTCACTTTCGCGAAGAGCAGAAACCGCGATTGTCTCTGCACCATGCGCAAAGGAAAGATGCCGGGATAAAAAGGCGTTTACAGCGCGATCGACAGCCGCTTGTTCTTGATGCATCCATTCGGAGCGCTGTTGAATGCCTGCGTGAATGGTTGGGTTCAGTTGTTCAATCGAAGGAATTAGTTGATGCCTGATTGTGTTGCGGGTGTAATCCATCGCATCATTCGACGCATCGTGGCGCCATGGAATGTTGTTTTCAGCAACGTATTCCAGAATGTCTTTCTTCGTGAGAGCCAACATGGGCCGAGCTATCGAGCCATTGCGCATAGGCATTCCGTAGAGTGATTTTCCGCCACCCCCGCGAATAAACTGCAGGAGCATGGTTTCAACCTGATCATTGGCATGATGCGCCGTAAGGATAAACGAGGCATCGTGTTTTTCGAGTAGCACTTCAAACCACGCATATCGAATACTGCGCGCGGATTCTTGCGTTGAGCCGTCGTGCTGGCTCCAGTGTTCATCTTGAACATGGAGAATTTCAATTGGAATGGTTGAGAGGGCACAAAAATTACGCACGCACGTTTCGTCTTCATCACTCTCTGGCCCGCGCAGTCCGTAGTTGACGTGCGCAACAACACAGTCGTAATTCAGCACATGGCAACAGTGTAACAGCGACATGCTATCTGCACCACCGCTCACCGCAACAATTACCCTTTGCCGAGAATCAATTCCGATTTTTTCAAATGCTTGCTGAATGTGCGCAGAAAAAGAGCTCATGTTTTATCAATGAAACCGACAACTCAAAATGGCCAGATCATCGTTGTATGGAGCCTCTCCCTTAAAGTCATTGAGCGATTGCATAATCGTGTCGTTGATTACCGAAATTCCATCTTTGAAAAATGCCAGCAACACCTTTTCCAATCGCTCTGTGCCGTATTCTTCTTTGTTTGTGTTTTCAGTTTCCACCAACCCATCGGTAAAGCAAACGAGTATAGAATCGGGCTCCAAAACAACGTTGCCCTCCATCACTTTTGGGAGCTCTTCAAACATGCCCAACCCTATAGTTCCCAGTTTCAGCTGTTGGGTATATCCATTGGAGTCGCCTAGCACAGGCGGATTGTGGCCGCAGTTCACATAGCGCAACATGCGGTTCGATTTGTTGTATACGCCCAAAAAAAGCGTGATGTACTTCTCGCCCAAAGCGGTTTGCATCACGCGTTTGTTAAGCTCGGTTACCATGTCGGTAAGACTGCCTTGCTTAAACGAGAAAATCGAACGGAGGTAGGCCTGAAAGTTTGCCATTAAAAATGCTGCGCTCACTCCTTTGCCCGATACATCGGCCATGCAAAACATGACCTCTTCATCGTTTATTTCCATGAAGTCATAATAGTCGCCGCCCACCTGCTGATGTGCCTTGTAGAACGCGCTTACCTCATAATGCTTGTTTTTGGGAAGATGATGCGGCAAGAGTATAGCCTGCATTTCTGCCGCCAGTTCAAGCTCCTTCTTTATTCTTTCCTGGCGAATATTCTCTTCTTGCAATTGGCGATTCTGAATCGCAACTACGAGTATGTTGGTGATGGTCTGAATGAACCGCATGTGCTTGATGACTGGGCTCATGCGAATTTCTTGTTCGCTGTTATCACCGGCTAACACATAGGCAATGGTTTGCCCATTTTGCACAATGGGAATGGCCAAATCAAATGATTCCTTCGATCTGCCTGTAGTCAAGGAAATTTCTTTGCTACGGGTAAAGAAATCGTCGCTGATGATTTCCTTGATTTCGCCCTTTTGAACACCGAAACGCAAAATGCATTTCCAGTTTTCCTCCTTCGTAAACAGAATAATTTTTTCAATCGCCAAATGCTCCTTCAACACCCGCTCGTATTGCTCAAGCAAACTTCCCACGCTTAGATTCGCATTGATGGCGCTCGTAATTTCGAGCAACGCATTCAACTTGAAGTCGCGCTGCTTTACTTTGTTATTGAGGCGTTGATTGTCCATTTGCTTCTATTCCAAATGTACTATAATCCAAGTTTTTCGATGGCCTTTGGCAGCTTGCGAATGAGTGCGAGCTCGCGAAACTTCGATCTTGATTCTTCTGCAGGACTTCCAAAATACGTTTTTCCGCCTTCCAGGTCTTTCGTGATACCACTTTGACCAAGCACCACGGCGCCTTTTCCAATATGCACATCACTTGGCACACCCACCTGACCCCACAAAATAACCTCGTCTTCGATTTTAACGCATCCTGCAATGCCCACCTGAGCGGCAAACAGACATTTCTTACCAATCACCGTGTCGTGGCCAATGTGCACGTGATTATCTATCTTGGTTCCTGCGCCGATGAATGTTGGCCCTGACACTCCGCGATCAATTGTGCACGCAGCGCCAATTTCTACGTTATCCTCAATAACAACGCTTCCTACCGTGTGCATTTTTTCACGTCCCTCCGGACGATTTTTGTAATAGAAGGCCTCGCTGCCTAAAACACAATTCGCATGAATGATTACATCATTACCCAGCACAATATCATTATAAAACACAACGCCGGGATGGACAATGCAGTTATCGCCAATACGAACATTGTTACCCATTATGACCGATGGGTGAATTATCGTGTTTTTACCAATGACTACATCTTGTCCTCGATTTTCGAGAGGCAATGACCAGGGTGAAAAGTGCTTGGTGAGTTGGTTGTAAGTAGAAAACGGATCGTCTGAAAACAGGAGCGCTTTGCCCTGCGGACAATCAACTTGCTTATTGATGATAACCACCGTTGCAGCG
>JBILCQ010000176.1:0-4912 GCA_044353065.1 Flavobacteriales bacterium
CACTTGTGTAAATCAAACTGTCCACATTGTTGCCTTCATTGGAATAATAAAGTCTGTATTGGTAGGGCCCCGGAAAAAGGGTCGTGTCCAAGTCGGTTGGCTTTGACCAGTGCACCGTGTCAACACCCAACACTAAATCGGTTACACCAATACTCACCTTCGTTAGCACTGGTACTTCTTTATTGACTGTATCGCAAAATTCTTCGCTGGCATAACTGATAGATCCGTCGGGCCACTCGGTTACAACCATGTAGCAATAAATTCCGCCGTAAAACACGGAGGTATCTATAAATGCATTATTGCCTGCACCTTGCGATTCTCCAATAAAACTATATCCGGTATAAGCCGGTACACCGAGCTCGCAGCTTTCCGCTTCAAAGCCAAAGAATCCGTTTCTTCGGTAGATGAGATAGCGAACTTCATCGAGCTCGCCCGTAGGAAACGCACTGTAGCAGGGGGTTAAATCCCACGACAGATTCATTTGACCACCAACGGCTTCTGCCTGAGGGTTTTCTACAGCAGGCGCAACAACTTGTATACTCACAGTTTCCACATCGGTGAGTGGTATGTTGCCTTGGTCGGTTGCCAGAAAGGAAACATAATACGGCTCGGCACGAACCTCTTCGCATTGCGGACTCCATGTAAAGTATCGCGATACGTCGTCATAAAAAGCCACATGCTGAACGTCGGTCATGGGCCCGCCCAGCGCATCGACCTGTACCTGAAAATTGCTTCCGTTCGGATCGCTGTAATTCAGCTGAAATTGCAAAAGCTCTCCCGCTCCGATGCAGTAATCGGGCAGGTCAGCTATTTCGGGTGGAATGTTGGCACAGGTCACAACCGTTATTTGCATGTCGCGCTGCACCGAGCCAACGAATATCCCATTGCGGTATTCCCGCACTTCGAAGGCAACGTTGTATTCTCCTGCTACTAATGGTGTATCCCAGGTAATGTCGCCATTCTCCGCATTAATCGAAAAAACATCGTTTGGATCATCGGTATAATCAGTGGGCGATTCCCAGGTGTCGAGTGGTTCCGCATTTAACCCCAAACAAGAAACCAATGAGAAAACTAATTGATCTCCTTCAAGTGAGTCGAATGCAACGGGGTTGTGTATCCACGGTTGATAGATGCACGCATCTTGAATCGGGGGATTTAAAAACTTGATGGAGTTGTTGTGACCACCGTTTCCCGGGCGAATAACAAGCACAGTGCGAATGGCGAATACGGCCATGACTGAAGTCGATGTTTTTTCGGCCTCGGGTGTGCCCGGGTCACCATTGTTGATGTTCAAGACCCCGGCATTACGATTCGGGTCTTCGACCGAGATGACGAATGTGCCCGGACCACTATACGTGTGAAGTCCGACGTATTCATTGCGCTTTACATCGATACCTACATTAAAAATTTGGTCGGTTCGAAAAAGACTATCCAAATCGGCTTCGGTTACATTCGGCCCTTCGTCGCCCCAGCGCAGCTTGAGGGAACTTCTATCGGCCAATGCACTTTGCTTGGTGTAGGTGGTAATGCGAATGCGATAGGTGTATCCGCCGACATGCTCATACGTTATTTCCCCCGCGCGATTGTGTGTTGCCATGCCTGTTATGGCCAGCATCATAAACACCAAAAACACGATAGCGGAACGCACAGATAAAACGATTTTTTTGTTGTGTCGAAAATAAGACAAACGTTGACTCACATACCCTCTTCGGAATCTGATAAATATCGCACTAGAATTGGCCTAAAAGCAAAATGCCGAAGTGCTCTTGCAAGCACTCCGGCATCACGCTTATTTCCAGTTTAAGCGCGGAAGATTTTATTAGTTGGATTCCTTAGAACCAACGAGCACAGAAACACATCCTTCATGAATCGATACTGCAGATTTCTGCTCCGGAACATGAAGTTTGACAATCAATTGCTGTGTGTTCGACATTTTAAAGTCGAAACTATTGCCACCTGCCGTGTTGCTGCGATAAATAGAGTCACCATTTGTGTCGGTTATTTCGTAGTCCACGCTACCCAAAATCGGGTGTGCGCATACTACCAGGCGATATTCTTTGCCGCCGTAGAAGGTCAACAGCAATTCTGCATCATCACCGGGAACAAGCATGGCAGAGTTGTAGTTGTCGTTTTGAACGTAGCCATCCAACTGGGGTAGGCATTGGTTTTTTGTGAATGCTCTGCATTGCGCGTCAGAAAGCAACGGCATGAGCAGAAGCAGGGGAAGAAGTATTTTAATGAGTTTCATGTTCGCTTCGTTTTAGGGTGGATTAGAGAGCGGTGTATTTAGTACGAAT
Organism: Flavobacteriales bacterium; assembly: GCA_044353065.1. Lineage (GTDB taxonomy): Bacteria > Bacteroidota > Bacteroidia > Flavobacteriales_D > Sanyastnellaceae > JAIBBG01. Next base: position 2,298 of record JBILCQ010000176.1, read on the forward strand.
TTCTGCTACCAGGGTTGCAATGTTTTTCAACGAGGCATCATCCATGGCGAGGGTTGTGGTAGATCCGATTACCATCTTCCCTGATTCATCCTTGTTTGCAGACGTTTTACCTTTGTTTTCAGACACGGCTGCATAGGCTGCCTGAAGTCGGCCAAGATCCGCTTTCAATTCCTGAAGAGAAGGAGTGTCGCCAAACTTTTCCAAATAGGTCATAAGATTGGAGAGCGAGTATTTCTGCTCAGCAATGCGCTGACGAATTTCAGTATTGCCATCGGCGGTATACTGGCTCGACAAATAGAGCGCTTCCAACCATCCGCCCGCAATAACCATAGCAGAAACCTCCACCCGGTCTTTCTCTTTCAAGTAGCCGTTCAAATCGGAATAGGCCTCTGAAATAATGTGCAGCATGGAATCGCGGTTTTCCTGATTCTTCTCAAGGCGTTCAAGTAGCTCTGGTGTGATGGTCCCGTCGGCGTCCATCTGACGCGCCAACTTTTGCGCAGCAGCAAAGTACTCTGTGGTCATTTGCTTCTGATCGAAAATGGCTGTATAGCTCAAGTCAGCTCCGTAAATTCCAAGCATTACGGCCTGACGCGCTTCGCCGGTATACTTGTCTACGTTGGCGGTTGCTACCAGTTTTCCTTGATCGAATTGGTAACCGTTCTTTTTAATGAGTGACGACATTTCGACCGGTGAAGGGATAGAAAAGAAAATCTTTTCCAATTCTTTCATTCGGGCAACTTCGGCAGAGTCGAGCTGAGCCTGAACCGGTGGTTGTGTTGTTTTCTTGTCGGAACTTTCAACGCATGAAGCCATGAGCATCGTGAGCCCAAGCATCAGCGAAAAGAAACCGAAGGCGTTCTTCCTGTGCATATTCTGTGTGTTTTTAGGGTGGTTCATCAAAATTTGTTGACGATAGTATATCAAGCGGTAATGTTCGCTCAACGCCGACCTGTTACGGGTGCTCCCCGAAATAAGTTTTAAAAATCAACCTGTTTATTTCAACAAGCTATGAACAAGCCCGATTGGCATTGCTTATTCCTTAATAACTCTGAACGTGCCGGTGTCGCCGTTTTTCAAAGCTACATTTAAGATGTAAACGCCCGCAGGGTAGTGCGATAAATCAATTTCGCCTTGTAAAGTATTCATCGATGGACACCTTGCGTGTTTTCCTGATGAATCGAAAATGGCTATGACCTGAAGAGGTGAGTCGTCACTTTGAAGAGGTAGGTTTGATATTGTTACTGATTACTTAGATAAAAATGAGCGTTGCGATTTTTATTTTGAATTGGATTAAAGGTGTTTGAAGAGGTATGATTTAGTTGAAAGGGACAATCAATTTACACAATCGTTTAATAACGATACCAAATTATATTCGCGCACCCATCCTGGCCCCGTAGTTCAATGGATAGAATAGAAGTTTCCTAAACTTTTGATATGGGTTCGATTCCCGTCGGGGCTACTAGCTGTATATTCTACGAGTAATCATGACATTCGCCGGAAATAACGATGGGTGCTTTCGAAAAAGTCTTTCTTCGGTTGAGCGAGGCCATCATTGTGCGTGAGCTGAATGAATTGGAATGAAAGGGCTTGTAATTTCCGCCTCACGTATACTGAGCATTCTCACGCCCATTCCCTGACCCCCTCACATTTCTTCATGCATATCGGATATAGGTTCGGCTCACAAAACCGATAATCATGAAAACTATTCAATTGATTCTTTTGCTTTCAATCTTGACGATGTATGCAAGTGCACAGAAGGAAGCCGATAAGAAGAACATAGACGATAAACCTATTTGCGAAACTACTTTCATTACCCTTGGTACAGGCATCAATTCTAATTACGGCATTATGGGAATTGGTGCCGATTTCAAACTCATGGATAAACTGCAAGGTGCTGTTTCCGGTGGAATTGGCTCGTGGGGATTTAAAAGTGCCGGCGAGTTGCGATACTTCTATTCCGGTTGCATGCAAAAGGGTTCTGCAGTTGCTGTGGGCGTTGCTTACGCAAGTGGATTGCCTGAAATGGAAACGGAGTTGGAAGTGTCTTCCGATGAGTCGAAAACAGTAACCTTAGAATTGGGAGCGCAAACAAACCTCCAGGTATCGTGGTATAAGGCGTTTGCCGTGAAGGAACACCATCGTTTCTTTTTTCAAGTCGGATATTCGTTTCCGCTCACCGGGGTTTCATACACCGTCAAGTCGGGCGAGGATCTTTCCGATGTGTCAAAAACAACCATGAAAATGCTTGCGCCTGGTGGTGTGCTTGTGGCCACAGGGTTTGGATTTGGTTTCTAGACTTCCTTTTGCAGGTAGCTGTTTAGCGGGTTCTACTCCTTAGCTTTGCTGCATGTCGCAGTGGAGAATCGTATCGCCAGCCAACGTTGATGCAGATCGATGGGATGCATGCGTCCGTCTTCACAACCGAGAAGTGTTTTCTGAATATTGGTATTGGACAGCGGTCTGTTCTTCTTGGCAAGCTTGGATAAAGGGCGATTACGAAGATGTGATTGCGCTGCCGGCCGAACGCAAATGGGGAATTATTCCCCTCATGCGCACTCCACTCTACGTAAAGTGGATTGAGGGCGATTCTGTTCAATTGAACAAACTCATTG
>JBILCQ010000177.1:0-4866 GCA_044353065.1 Flavobacteriales bacterium
CCTTTGAGGACCTATGCGTTTGGCCAAGGATCAAGCATTCGGGGAAGCAAGATAAGTCCGGTGTTCTACAGCGATGTATTGCACAGATACCTGCAAACAGGCAGCAAGCAACCCATCGTGTACAGAGCGGAAGATGTTTCATACTACTTCCCGGGAACAACGAGCCAAGCATTGCATCAGTTCAACCTGATGGAAGACAGCGGAACGCTTGTAGGTATTATGGGAGGCAGCGGTGCCGGAAAAAGCACCTGCCTCAATGTGCTCAACGGAAATTATCTGCCTTCGTTTGGTCACATTACCTTGAATGGAATCGACATCCATCGGGAGAAGGACAAAATTCAGGGAGTACTCGGCTATGTTGCCCAAGACGACTTGCTGATTGAAGAGCTAACCGTTTTTGAAAACCTATTCTACAACGCACGACTCTGTTTTTCAGGCAAGTCAAAGGAAGAAGTTGCACAATTAGTTGAACGCACTCTCCACTCAGTAGGCCTGCTCGAATGCAAAGATTTGCGTGTGGGCAGTGTGCTCGATAAAACCATCAGCGGTGGTCAGCGCAAGCGTCTCAACATTGCGCTCGAGCTCATTCGAGAGCCTGCTGTGCTTTTTATCGATGAACCCACTAGCGGTCTGTCGAGTCGCGACAGCGAAAACATTATGGATCTATTGAAGGAGCTTACACTGCGAGGTAAGCTAATCTTCACCGTTATACACCAGCCCTCAAGCGACATCTTCAAAATGCTCGATAAGCTGTTCATTCTCGACCAAGGTGGTTATCCGATTTATTATGGAAATCCCGTTGAAAGTATCATCTACTTCAAGCGTCTGGCCAATCAAGTCAACCTGACGGAGAGTGAATGCCCGTATTGCGGAAACGTGAATCCGGAGCAAATCTTCAACATCATTGAAGCCAAAGTTGTAGACGAATACGGCAACGAAACGGAGCACCGAAAAGTGACTCCGGCCGAATGGAACAACTTCTTCAATGTGATGATCGGCAATCATTTGGGCAACCGCAATCTGCCCAACGATACACCGGAAAGTGCGTCGAAGCTTCCCGGGTTATTTTCCCAATTCAAGGTATTCATGAAGCGCGATGTGTTGAGCAAAGTGGCCAACCGCCAATACATGCTCATCAATTTTTTGGAAGCACCATTGCTGGCTGCTGTGCTCTCCCTTTTTATTAAGTATTACCCTACCAGTACAGGAGGGCTGCAGCCATATACGTTTAGAGAAAACCTAAACTTCCCTCAGTATCTTTTCATTTCAGTGGTTGTAGCTATTTTCCTAGGGCTCACGGTAAGTGCTGAAGAGATTATCAAAGACCAGAAAATTTTAAAGCGCGAGCGCTATCTCAGTTTAAGCAAAGGCAGTTATCTGGCCAGCAAAATGGCCATCTTGTTTTTCATTTCGCTCATTCAAAGTTTATCGTTTGTGTGGGTGGGCAACAGTATTTTGGAAGTGAAAGGCATGCTCCTTCCCTTCTGGCTGGTGTTGTTCAGCACATCATGCTTTGCCAATATACTGGGTTTGAATATCTCGGCAAGTTTCAACAGCGCCAAGGTCATTTACATCATCATACCGATACTGATTATTCCTCAATTGTTGCTGAGCGGTGTCATTGTGCGGTTCGATCGCCTTTATCCCGGCATCACCAATCAGGCGCGGGTTCCATGGATTGGCAACACCATGGTGGCACGTTGGGCCTATGAAGCTATGGCTGTTTATCAATTCAAGAACAACGATTTCGAGAAGCAATTCTTCGCATATGATAAAGACCGTAAATATTACGCCTGGAAAAAAGATTACTGGTTGAAGGAACTGAAGAATCGAAGCACCGACGCACAAAAATTAATCGGGCAAGAATCCGCTAAAACACAGTTATCAGCCAATCTTCTTTTGTTGCGCAATGAGCTAACAGTCGAGTGCGATCAAATTCCTGATTTTACAGTCAACGAACTGAAAATGCTGCAACCGGAAATTGTGACGTTGGAAGCGCTCAGAAACATTGACTCTGTATTGACGATACTGGATCGATACTACGTCAATAACTACAATCAAGTAAACGACCAGCGTGAGATGCTGGTGACAGAGCTCACTGCCACACCTGAATTGCGCACATCCTATTTGAGATTGCAGGATGCTTCTTACAATGAAAGCTTGGAAGATTTCGTAACCAATAAAAACGATTTGAAAAAGATTGTAGAAGCCGATGGCGCACTCATCCAAAAGCAAAATCCGATTTTCCTGGATCCAAGCGGTGGATTCTTCAATGCTCACTACTACGCTCCGAGCAAAGTGATATTCGGACAACGTATCTCTACGCTCTCGGCGAATGTGTTTGTGATTTGGTTTATGACCGCAGGACTAGCTTTGCTGCTTTGGTGCGATGGTCTGAAGAAAATGCTGGACTTCCTTTCTCGACTGGGAAAGAAATAATGCGGGTGATTAACCTTCTACTTCGATCATTTTAAAAGGCACATTGACAATTGCCTCGTAATCTTCACCGGCTTCGAGCATGTCTTCATCGTCTTGCTCATAATACCAGTGAATGGTAACCTTACTATTCACGTTTTCCAGACGACGGAACAAATCGAGCAAACATTTGCTGCTGCTGGTATTGAAATACTCGAGCTGCACATGAATGACTGTTTCTGGCTGGGCATTTCTCACGTATGCATCTACCCACTCCAACAACGGCTTGTAAAAATCCAGCGAATTCTCGGGTATGGAACGACCACGCAGTTCTAAATGTCCGTTTGAGTTGAATTTAACCGAAGGTGTTTTGGTAGATGCTACCAGTGAAATGTCGTCCATGAGAATAATTGTTTTCGTAACAAAGATGCACGAATTGAAGCGAACTTCCGATGAAAGCTCGTTAAGTTTTTGACAGCAATAGCGTGCATATCTTCGCCGACAGTTAAAACTTGCGCCAATTAAGTATGGAGAACAAGGATAAAGAATGGTTTGCATCGTGGTTCGACTCACCCTACTACCCTATGCTTTACAGGCATCGCGACGAAGCCGAAGCTCAAGAGGCGCTCACCAATTTGCATCGTTTTTTAAAACTTCCTGAAGGTTCTTTGGTCTTGGATCTTTGTTGTGGTCAAGGTCGTCATTCCCGCACACTGCATCAACTGGGTTGCCAAGTAGTCGGCATCGACCTCTCGGGCTCCGCTATAGAACATGCGCGATTGATGGCTCAACCAGGTCAGCGGTTCGAAGTGCAGGACATGCGTTCGTTCGCTGTGGCCGAACAATTTGACGTGGTCTTCAACCTGTTTACCAGCTTTGGATACTTTGATAGCAATGCAGAAAATTTACGCGTGTTGGGTCGAATAGCCCATCACCTTCGCACGAACGGAATACTCGTTCTCGATTATCTGAATGCCGTTCCGTTGCTCAACCAACGGATACAGCAAGCCGAACAAAGCATCGACGGTGTTCTTTTTCGCACAGCCAAGAGCATTGAAGGGAACTCCGTCGTTAAACACATTGAAGTAATTGATAAGGGCGCGACACACACTTTCGTTGAGCGTGTTCAACTCATTACTCTCGCTGACTTTTCCTCGATGCTACAATCAAGCGGTTTCACTATCGACCATGTGTTCGGCAGCTATCAACTCGACGAATACAAACCGGAACAATCGCCTCGCTGCCTTATTATTGCACGCAAATCATGAGTGAAACTCCTCTTTTTTACGCCACTGTATTATTCCTTGCCTCTATGACCGGTTGGGGCATTTTCATGCTCACACGCAAGCAAGCAAGCCGAGGTGTAAAAGTGATGTTGTCGTTTAGTGCTGCCTACCTGCTTGGAATTACACTTCTTCATCTCTTCCCCGAGCTCTATCACTCGGATGTACCTCATATCGGTTGGTATGTGGTTGCCGGTTTTTTGCTGCAAGTCATCCTCGACTTCTTCTCGCATGGTGTTGAGCACGGACACGCGCATACGCATCAGCACCAGGGTACGCGTTTTCTGGTAAGCGTGATGATTTCTCTTTGGATACACGCCTTTATTGAAGGAATGCCATTCGGAGGTGTAGTGGAAATGCACGCGCATGATCACGTCGGTCATCATCATGAGCATGGAGCTGAAATGCATGATCATCGCATGTCATTGCTGCTGGGGATTTCCCTTCATAAAGTAACCGAAGCATTGGTGTTTACCGCACTGCTCGTGGGCATGGGTATGCGCATGGGGAAAATTATTGGATGGGTGGTTCTCTTCGCCCTCATGGCCCCGCTTGGCGCGTTTGCTCACTATTTTATTGGTATCACAGGTGTTGCCGATTTGGCCACATTTACTCCGATGGTTACCGGAGTGCTCATCGGAATTTTATTACATGTCTCCACCATCATTCTCTTCGAGAGCGACGAGAGTCATAGCTTCAACTGGATGAAATTCGCGGCCATACTGGTGGGCTTGGCGATGGCCGGATTTGTTTCCTGAGCTCTTCTTATTCCCAGGTTACTTTCAATTCAACCAACTTGCCTTCACGTTCCACCATCATGGTAGTGCTTTGCCCCTTTTCAAACTTACCAAGCGCCTCCATGTAGCCATAGATATCTTCGATGTCGAAGTCGCCGAGCTTCATAATGGTATCGCCTTTCAGAAGACCGGCCTTTGCACCCGGCTTACCATCCTTGCAACCATCGATACGTAATCCCTTGCCCGAATAAAGGTAATCGGGCATTACACCGAGTGTCACTTTAAAATCGGATGCCGATGGCGATGCATCTTTTGTTTTGGTAAATGTCGGCTTTACCTCATCGTCCATGGCGACAATCACATGCTGAATATAATTGGTTACGGAAGCCATCCCCTTCACATTGATCTTCCCTTCAAAATCATCGGTTGGC
>JBILCQ010000281.1:0-3174 GCA_044353065.1 Flavobacteriales bacterium
TTCAGAGTACCTCCCCTCATCAGGTTTAGTAGGTTATTGGCCATTATGCGCTGGCATCTCGGATTTGAGCGGGAACAACAATGACGGGGAATTAATTGGCGATGTCCTAGCTGTTACTGATCAAAATGGAAGACCGGATGGTGCTTATTACTTCGCTGGCTCGCAAGATTGGATAAATCTACCTGATGTAATGCCGGGTGATGACTTTTCAGTCATCATTAAATTTAGGCCACTCAGTTTTCTCTGCTGCTACAATGGTCAAGTGGGGATGACATTGTTTTCGAATTTCACAAACGCAGTGAGTTCTTTTAATGATGCAAATGGACTTGAGGTTGGTTTTGATACTCAAAACAATCTCTACTTGTACAACGGATTATCGGGCGCGTCGGTAAACTATAATTTCGGGTCGAACCAATGGTATAACATGATTATTACTCATGAAAATGAAACATTGCAAATCTTCGTTAATGATAGTTTGATACTTCAGCAAGCTGGTTTTCTGAATTCCAATTGGTCATCAAGTTTCATCCGACTTGGAGCAAGAGCAAATGTTGACCCTCTTTTTCTCGAATACAATGGGCTCATAGATGATGTTGCCATCTATGACCGCGGATTGAGTATTCAAGAAATAAATGATTATTACAATCAAACCCCAATAAACTCAACTAACTGCACTCCCCTCCCCTCCAACCTCCAGCAAGGTCTCGTGGGCTATTGGCCTTTCTGTGGTAGCGCCAACGATGAAAGTGGTAACGGGAATGATGGAACGGTGAATGGCGCAACGTTGACGGAGGATCGGTTTGGGAATGCTGAGGCAGCGTATGGTTTTGATGGGATGGATGACAAAATTGAAGGTTCGATTATAAATGGTATTAATACAAACGAAATTAGTGGATTGACAATGTCGGGATGGATGCTACTCGACAGCGCTAGTCTTAATGGAATCCGAACATTGATGTATTTAAGAGATCAAAACACTGGAGCTGGCTATTCTATTGTGTACGATCAGATTCTAGGAAAGATTAAAGGCATTTCAGGTCCTGAAGGTGTTGCTCCAACTAATGAGGTGGTTTCTTCTTCTTCAGCCCAAGCGAATGTTTGGACCTATGTTACGATGTCGTGCGACTTTTTGTCCAATTTGGCTTCATTTTATATAAATGCTGATTTACAAGATGTTTCTAATGAGCCTTTAATAACTGCTAATCTGAATGAATTTGGTTTTGGAAAACTCACTCTATCATGGGATCACTTTGGCTCCCTCGACGACATCGGCATTTGGAATCGCGCCCTCACACCCGAAGAAGTGCAGGAGCTCTATACCCTCGAAGCATGCACGTTTACGGTATACGACACACTCTATACTTACGAGACATTGTATGATACGCTATACACCTACGAAACGGTGGTTGACACGCTTTATGAATACGAGACCATCACTACCTACGACACTGTAACCACCTACCTCACGGTTACCGATACGCTTATCATTGACGTAGCGCTGGGAATTGCGCCCAATGGAAGTATGAACACTTTGCTGATTTACCCCAACCCGGCCAGCGACCTGCTCACCATTCACTATGGAAACTTTGCTGCCATGGAAGGTTATACCCTCACCATCTTCAACAACTCAGGAAGCGTGGTTCACACCACCCCCATCAATCAACAACAAGAAACACTCAACCTCGCCTTGTGGAGCACAGGCAGCTATCAGGTGGCAATCTATAACTCGCAGGGTGTACCGATTGATACGCGGACAATTGTGATACAATAGAAGGGCGAGGGGAGCACATCGCAGATTAGGGATTGCCAATTACAAAGTACAAAGTACGAAGTACGAAGTAAGGTCGAAGTGCGTCTTTTCTTAAGCAGCAGGGGTGCCATAGTCAACCACATGTGCCGTGCCCCCCTCTCCTATGGAGAGGGGCCGGGGGTGAGGCCCGTAGTTCAAGTGTTAGATGCGAAGCAAAAAATACGGGCAATGCACAACTTGATTTGAACACCGGCCATTCCAGGGTGAGATCATCCGCTTTGGCACAAAGACCGCAATAGAACGCAGAGGCCTTCCCCGTACTTCGTACTTCGTAATTTGTACTTTAATTAAGCTTACACAGTCTTGAGGATGACGCAGATTACTCGCCATTCGCCATTCGCCACTCGCCACTCGCCACTAGCGATTCCATCCTCTCCACCGTCATCCCCTCCATCGAAGCCACCACCGCATCTGCCATCGAAAGCACCGACGCATCACCGATGCCGATGCAATAGAACCCGCCACTCTTGGCGGCTTCTACTCCACTCTGAGCATCTTCGAATACAACGATTTCGGTTGGGGTGAGTTTGAGTTCGGCGGCGCCGCGCTGAAACACTTCCGGGTGTGGTTTCGACATGTGAATCTTGTTGCCGTCGATGATGGTATCGAACATCTCCAAAATGCCCAACTTCTCGAGTATGAGCACTGCATTCTTAGATGATGAGCCGAGGCCTATGCGAATGTCCTTTTGTTTTAACTCATTCAAAAAATCGAGCACGCCGGGCAACATTTCAGAGGGCACCACTTGCTCTGCATACTCGAGATACCATCGATTCTTCAAGTCCATCAGTTCAAGCTTCTTGGCATTGTTGAGCACCACATTTCCCCACGAGAGAATCTTCTCGAGCGACTCCACGCGGCTCACACCTTTCAACTCCTCGTTTTGAACTTCGGTGAATTCAATGCTCAAGGAATTGGCCAAGCGCTGCCAGGCCAGGAAATGAAACTTCGCGGTGTCGACAATCACACCGTCCATATCGAACAAACATGCTTTAATCATGCGCTAAAAGTAGATAAGATTATTTGCGACCGGCTTCCATGCGGATCATACCTACAATGAGCAACTCGGCGCTCGCCGGATTGCTCGCCAACGGAATGTTCTGCTTAATGCACGCCTTTACCAACGATACAACATCGGCTTCATAATCTTGCACGATTTCAGGGTCGCGAAAAAAGAGAACCATGGCAATCTCTTCGCGATTGACCATGGCCTCCAATTCTTTGAATCCGCCACTGCGGCCGGGATTAACATGCTCTACCTGCAACTGCATCGACTCCTGTTCCATGAACTCGGCTGTGAGGCCGGTGGCAACAAACTTGCGATTCCACAACCACTGTTCTCTCTCTTTCAGGAAAGAAACCAA
>JBILCQ010000178.1:0-4795 GCA_044353065.1 Flavobacteriales bacterium
TACGAATTTCGGGTTTACCAATCGCTCTTTGGTTGTTACACAAAATGTTGTGTTGCCCGTGGTATGCTGGGGTGCTTGTGTGGAGTGTGCATCTGCCCCTGTATTCTACGACATCACATTTCAAGTAGATATGAGTGAGCAAACTGGGTTCAATACTCCCGAAGTAAATGGCACATTCAACGGCTGGTGCGGAAACTGCACGGCGATGCAGGATAATGATGGCGACGGAATTTGGTCTATCACAGTTTCATTGCAAGAGGGAACCTATGAGTACAAATTCAGTCACGATAACTGGTCGGGACAAGAGTCGCTTACGCCCGGAACTCCTTGCACCATCACTACCGATGCGTTTACCAATCGATTGTTGGTTGTGACTCAAGATGAAGTGCTCGCACCCGTTTGCTGGAATTCTTGCGCTCTTTGCGGACAAAGCACAGGTCCATTTGATGTGACCTTTCAAGTGGATATGAGTGATGCAGCATTCAACTATAGTGTTCCTGAAATCAACGGAACGTTCAACAATTGGTGCGGAGCGTGCGCACCCATGGGTGATGCTGACGGGGATAACATTTGGACTATAACCATTCCTCTGCAGGCAGGCTCATATCAGTACAAGTTTGCTCACGACAATTGGTCTGGACAGGAAGAACTTGCGCCTGGTTCTTCTTGCACAATTACTACCGACGGCTTTACTAACCGCACTATTGACGTGAGTGGCCCTTCCATATTGAATGTCGTTTGCTGGGGAAGCTGTGAGGCATGCTTTGATGTTAGTTTGAATCAAATGAGCTTGCCGGTAACCTTCGACGATGCTGCGATTGAATACGGCTTGCTAGGCTTCGATGGTTCTGAAGGTTCTTCTATTGTAGTTGACCCCACCGATGCTACAAATATGGTTGCTCAAGTTATCAAGAGTGCCACTGCCGGTGCTTCATCCGGTGTAACGATGACTGCTCCTGCGCAACTTGGTTTTGCAAGTCCGGTGCCTTTCACGGCTGATGCCACAACAATGTCTGTTCGTGTTTGGTCGCCCGACGCAGGAATCCAGGTGCGTCTCAAAGTGGAAGATCATACCAACCCGACGCGCAGCGTTGAAACCAACGTTACAACTTCTGTTGCAAACGACTGGGAAACTCTCGTGTTTGACTTCTCAAATGAATCTGCAGGAACAGCGCCACTCAACCTCGGTTATTCATATGATAAGGCCACCATCTTCTTCAATTTTGGAGTCAATGGTGCGACTGCCGGTGAGAAAACGTACTACTTCGACGATGTTGTTTTTGGCGGTGAAGTAGTGGTGGTGAATGAATACAGTGTAACCTTCCAGGTCGACATGCAGAACGTAACCGGATTTAATACTCCTGAAGTGAATGGCTCATTCAATGGCTGGTGCGGAGGATGTTTCCTGCTTACTGATAATGACGGTGACGGTATTTGGACCGGAACAGCTTCGATACAGGAAGGAACTTACGAATACAAGTTTGCTTACGATTCTTGGGCCGGACAGGAAAACCTGACTCCAGGTTCATCATGCACCATCACAACAGGCGATTTCACCAATCGTTCCCTGGAAGTTTCAGGCGATGTAACATTGCCTGTTGTTTGCTGGGAAAGTTGTGAAGCATGTGGTGGCGCTCCTGCAATGTATTCTGTGACCTTCCAGGTCGACATGCAGAACGTAACCGGATTTACTACTCCCGAAGTGAATGGTTCATTCAACGGCTGGTGCGGAGGATGTTTCCCGCTTGCTGATGGCGACGGTGACGGCATTTGGACCGGCACGGCCATGATTCCTGAAGGCGTTCACGAATACAAGTTTGCCTACGATTCTTGGACAGGACAAGAAAACCTGATTCCAGGTTCGTCCTGCACAGTTACCAATTTTGGATTTACCAACCGCTCCTTGAACGTCACTAGCAATGAGGTTCTTCCTGTTGTTTGTTGGGAGGCATGCGCAAATTGCGATCAAGCGCCGCAGTCTCATGAAGTAACCTTCCAAGTTGATATGAATGGTGTGACCGGATTCAATACTCCTGAAATTAACGGCACATTCAACAACTGGTGCGGCAACTGCTTTACGATGACCGATGTGAATGGCGATGGTATTTGGCAGGGAACAACAACCTTGCAAGAGGGTATTTATGAGTACAAGTTCAGCTATGATAACTGGGCAGGTTCAGAGCAATTAACTGCCGGTGATCCTTGCACAGTGACGAATGGTGCATTCGTGAATCGATTGCTAAACATCGAGTCTGATACCACCTTAGCACCGGTTTGTTGGGCACAGTGCGATCCATGTTCTGCGCCTGAACCGGTAAGTGTTACCTTCACTGTAGACTTAATTGGAGTTGACGCTTCCTCCGTAGAAATTTCAGGTTCATGGAATAATTACTGTCCAGGTTGTCAACCGCTTGATGCATTGGGTAATAACCTTTACACAACCACCATCAGTGTATTGCCCGGGGTTCTCTATTACTGGTTTACTATCAATAACGGATCAACCGCAGAAAATCTCCAAGAGAGCACTTGCACGGTTTCGCTTGATACTGTTGTAGTGCGCGAAGTAATTGCTTCTGATGATATAAATGTGGATGTGGTTTGTTGGGAAAGTTGCGCTCCTTGTTTGGTAGGCGTTTCAGAAACGCTTTCTGAATCTGTTGCCATCATGCCTAACCCGTCGAATGAAAGCTTCAACCTAGTGCTACCTGAAATTTCAAATGCCGTTTATCAAGTGATTGATCAAACCGGTAGAATTGTTATTGCAGGCAATTTCGGAGGGGCTAAACGCATAAATGTTTCAACTCAGAATCTTCCCGAAGGACTCTATCAGATTGTTATCGACAATGGCAATTCACGTGTCAATCGCAAGTTGATTGTTCAACATTAATACAGTTTTAAAGAATCGGCCCGCACAAATGCGGGCCTTTCTTCTGCTCATATTACCACTATGAAATTGATTTCGCAATTTTACTTTTCGCTTGCGGCCATCTGTTTATTCGCAATGAATAATCCATTGGTTGCTCAGACTACTTGGCAACTTATCTGGTCGGATGAATTTTCCGGAAATACCCTAAACACCAACAACTGGTCATACGAATTCGGTAATGGCGGCTGGGGCAACAACGAATGGCAGTACTACACGAATTGGCAAGAGAACATTGAGGTAATTAATGGAAATTTAAAAATCACGGCTCGTCATGAAGGAGTAGGTGCTACAGAATACACCAGCGCACGCATCATCACCAAAGGACTTTTTGATTTTGAATATGGCAAGGTGGAAGCTCGCATGAAGTTACCCCTGGGACAGGGCCTTTGGCCGGCTTTCTGGATGCTGGGAGCCAACATCGATGAGGTTAGCTGGCCCGAGTGCGGAGAGATTGACATCATGGAGCACGTGAACAATGAGTACATGACGCATGGAACTGTTCATTGGTACAACAACGGGCATTCGTATGTTGGAAATGGAACCAGTGTAGATCCTACTCAATATCATGTATACGGTGTAATCTGGGAGCAGAATCTCATCCGTTGGTTTGTGGATGGCGTTCAATTTTATCAGTTCACCGTTCAGGCATCGAACAATTCGGATGAAGCGTTTCGTCATCCTATGTTCTTATTGCTCAACATGGCAATTGGCGGAAACTGGCCGGGCTACCCCGATGCAACAACCCCTTTCCCGTCTTCGATGTTAGTGGATTATGTGCGGGTGTATCAGCCGGTCATTCTCAGCACGAATGACAATGATGTGCAACCGAGCATAGCCGCCTATCCCAATCCGACAAGTTCATTGGTAACCCTAGAGAGCAACTTCAACGTGGAAGAATGCAATGTGGTGGACATGACAGGGCGAGTTTTGCAAACCATTGTTGCACCCGGACAGCATTTTCAAGTGGATTTGAGAACGTTCGCAGCAGGTGTATATCTGTTGGAGTACCTTTCCAACGGACAGCGGGTTGTTCAGTCGATAGTCGTAGAGTAGTTTTTAAGCTATACTCTCTTCAATCGAGGGTTGTATTGTTGTCGAATTTGCTGAATCTGTTGCAGAAAATCTAAGCTCACGCGCTGCGATTCGTTGGTTATTTCCTCCCAATACCGCTGAAGTTCGGGAGATCCGGCTTTGAAATCGTGATGATCAATTTTGTACAACTGTTGACCCAACGTGTTGCCTGCCGATTGAATTAGCTCGTTCAAGCGTGTCGACTCTTGCGGTCTATTCACTAGTTCATGAAACCCTTGTTCAATCACCTCGTTCATGAGTTCCTGAACGATGTTTCGTGTCGATTCGCGTGAATTGTCCATGGTTAAGGTTTTGGATGGTTAACTATCGAGCACATCAACTTTGTACTCATTCATCTTCAAGCTTTCCCGGACTTTCTTTTACGCTTCGATTAGCAGTACATAGTTAGGCCAAGATAAATGTTTTTTATCGGTTTCAACACGATGTTGAAATTTATTAAGCCAAGCTTGATTTTCAAAGGGCTTTGTGGTTTTCATTTGACGGTTTAAACCAGTCCTGTTTTATGTATCCTACAATTTATCACGCCCTACTCGATTTGTTCGGGATCGAATGGGGGTGGACGCGCTTATTGAATAGTTTCGGATTCTTTGTGGCCTTGGCGTTTGGTGCGGCCAGTTATACGCTTGGACTGGAATTGAAAAGAAAGGCCCGCGAAGGATTTTTTAAACCTACAAAGCAAGTCGTGGTGAAGGGCGGAAGGCCTGATTGGGTTGAAGTAGGAACCAGCGCTGTCATGGGATTTCTGGTAGGATGGAAGTTCATCTATCTGGCCATTTA
>JBILCQ010000179.1:0-4791 GCA_044353065.1 Flavobacteriales bacterium
TTTTTAACCCCTAAAACCAGCACGCAAAAAACCCTCAGTTTTCAACAAAGTAACTCTTTTTGGTCTTTTGTGGTAAAAAGTGGTAAAATCGATTTATTTTCGTCCCCACTAAGGCAACAACAAGACAATGCTCAAACTCCTCGGAGAATATCCATGCAAGCTCGACAACAAGGGAAGGTTCCTCTTTCCGGCTCGCATGCGTAAGTCACTCGAGGAAGTAATTCACCTTGGATTGGTAATCAATCGCGACATCTACACACGCTGTTTGGTGATTTATCCGCAACCGACTTGGGAAAAAATTTCAGCCGACCTCGAGCGTATGAATCCCCACAACCGGAAACACGCTGAGTTCATCCGCTTTTTCCTCAATGGAGCAACAGAGCTTGAGCTCGATTCGGTGGGTCGTATGAATATCCCCACACACCTCTTGGAATATGCCGAAGTGGATTTGAAGAAAAACAACGAACTCGTGTTGTGCGGTTTGGGACAGAAGATGGAGTTATGGAACAAGGAAACCCGCGATAAGAAGTTCACCACGCCCGACTTCGACTTTATGCAACTAGCCGAAGAAGTGCAAAACGATTTGAGAAAGGATAACTAAACAAGTCGCTTCAAAAGCACTTGTATAAAAGGATATGTCGAACCACAAAAAAGAAGATGGATACCACCGACCGGTGCTCCTGCAAGCTTCTATCGACAACCTCAACATTAAACCCAATGGGGTGTATGTGGATGTAACCTTCGGTGGTGGAGGTCATTCGAAAGAGATTTTGAAATACTTGGATAAGGGACGACTGATTGCATTCGACCAGGATCCGGAAGCACTTGCCAACCGCATCGACGACCCGCGATTTGAACTCGTTGACCAAAATTTTCGATTCATGAAAAACTGGTTACGACTCATGGGAATTCGTCAAGTCGATGGCATCCTAGCAGACCTCGGTGTGAGCAGCCATCAGTTCGACAGCGAAGAGCGAGGTTTCTCGATACGCTTCGATGCAGCGCTCGATATGCGCATGGACATGAAAGGCACGCTCACCGCGGCCGATGTCTTGAACACCTACGAAGAGCAACAACTCACACAAGTGCTACGCAGTTATGGAGAACTGGATAACGCACGCTCGATGGCCAGAACCATCGTAAGCGTAAGACCACTCTTCACAAGCGACGACCTCAAACATGCCGTGCAAAAACACTTGCCGCGCATGCGCGAACACAAGGTGCTAGCCCAGCTCTTTCAAGCATTGCGAATCGAGGTCAATCATGAACTCGATGTGCTGAAAGAGTTTCTGGAGCAAAGCGCCGATGTGCTTGCTCCCGAAGGACGACTGGTTGTGATTAGTTATCACTCGCTTGAAGACCGTTTAGTGAAAGACTTCATGAAAACCGGAAACTTCGAAGGAACACCGGTGAAAGATTTCTACGGCAACCTGCAGCGACCACTCAAACCCCTTACCTCCAAGCCTCTTCTGCCAAGTGAAGAAGAAATAGAAGAAAACACACGTGCACGTAGCGCTAAAATGCGTGTAGCGACCAAAGAAAACAAATAAGCTAAACAACCGCCAGCCCTGTTGCTGACGCTTGATTAACCGAGATTAATGAAACCGACCAACGAAGTCCATTCAAAGGCATCGTCTGTTGCGCCCAATGCGCAGGAAACCGCTTCCTCTAAAAACCCGAAGAAAAAAACGGGCAGCAAGAATATCCTCCAAAAAATACTCAGTGGAGATTTTCTCGTGCGCGATGGTCTAATCAAGCACCTTTCATTCGTAATCTTTCTGGTAGGTCTCTTCATCGCCAACATCGGGCTGGTCTATTACTTCGAAAATACAGCGCGCGAAAAACTCAACTTACAAAATCAACTCAACGAATTACGCTCTCAGTACAACACCACGATGAGCGACCTGGAAAAAAGCAAACAGCAAAGCAACGTGGCGCAAGCCATCGAGCAAATGGGGCTCAAAGAACTGCGCACCCCACCCCAAGTTATTGATGTAGAAAATGGCTTCTTCGACGAAAAACCTTCTCAAGAATGAACCCATCCGAAAATATAAAAAACAGTCCTATCAACCAACCGCATGATCCGGTGCAGGCTCCTGTTGAGTCTGCAACCGGGCATGAGGCCAAAGGCAAAAAGCAGCACATCGCGCTCATTCATAATAAGGCGTGGATGGTCTTTGCTGGATTATGCTTGCTCGCCATCGCCATTGTCGTGAAGGTTTTTGTCATTCAACTTTTTCCCGATGAAAAAGCACAGCAACTGGCTGAGGGATTCACCTACAAAGTGCGCGAAATACAACCCGTACGCGGACAAATCTATTCGAGCGATGGAAGCCTCATGGCGACCAGCATTCCCGAGTATGAAATACGCTGGGATGCGAAAGCACCATACGATGAAGAACTCTATCAAACACGACTTGACTCACTCTGCTCCAGTTTTTCATCGCTCTTCGGCGATCGAAGCGCGGCTGAATACAAAGCCATTTTCAAGAAAGCGAAAAGCGAAGGCAATCGTTACGTTGAAATTATCGACCATGTCGACTACAATCAATTGCAACTCGTAAAAAAGTTCCCACTCATCAACAAAGGAACAATTCGCGGAGGGTTTGTATTTGAAGAAAAATTCATTCGTGATCAACCTTTCGGATCACTGGCCTCTCGAACCATCGGAATGGAACGTGCCGAAAACAAAGTGGGTATCGAGCGCGACTACGACGAGTTACTTCGCGGAAAGAAAGGCGCACAAATGATGGAGAAAATCGCAGGCGGCGTGTGGAAACCCATGAACAACGAATTCGTGGAAGTGCCCGAACCAGGAGCTGATATCATCACCACCATCGATGTGCACTTGCAAGATGTAGCTCATGCAGCGCTCAAAAGGAAACTCGAAGAAACAGACGCAGAATGGGGTTGCGCCATCCTCATGGAAGTGAAAACAGGTTTCGTTCGTGCCGTTGCCAACCTTTCACGCAACAACCGCCAAGGTGAATTCAGCGAACGACTTAATTACGCCATCAGCCAAAGCATTGAACCCGGTTCAACCATGAAACTGGCATCACTCATGGCATGCATGGATGAAGGCATTGTGAAGCTCGATGACAAAGTAGAGACCGGCAACGGCCAAGTCACTTTCCACGGTCGCACCATGAAAGACTCCAACTGGGACAAAGGCGGAAGCGGCACCATCACTGCTGAGCAAGTGTTCGAAAAATCCTCCAACGTTGGCACCGCTCTGCTCGTTAAAAAATCATTCGGAGAAAACCCACAGCGATACCTCGACAAACTGCACACGTTCGGAATAGCAGATCCACTCGGAATTTCTCTTTCAGGTGAAGCTTCTCCACGCATGTACAAAACCACGAAAGACAATGGCTGGAGCGGGCTGAGCATTACCCAAATGGCTATTGGCTATGAAACAACCTGCACTCCCCTTCAAACATTAGCCTTCTATAATGCGGTAGCGAACAACGGTGTATTCGTGCGACCTCAATTCGTCCAAGAAATTCGTCGCAACGGCCTCGTCATCGAACAAGCTCAACCGATCATCATCCGCCAAAAAATCTGCAAAGACGAAACTCTCGCGCAATGCCGAAAAATGATGGAAGGTGTGACAGAGGAAGGTGGAACGGCAGGACGTCTGTTTGAGAAATGCCCGTACAAAGTGGCCGGCAAAACAGGTACCGCATGGTTGCACGAAAACGGTGGCTACCAAGCGCATCATTACCGCGCTTCGTTTGTCGGCTATTTCCCTGCGGAAAATCCGCGTTACACCTGCATCGTGATAGTGAACGACCCGCGCGGAGCCTACTACGGAAGCGTTATCGCTGCGCCAGTTTTCATGGAGCTCGCCGATAAAATTTACAGCACCGAAATTGAATTCCGCGCTCCAGCCGGCTCAGACAGTACGCTCATGGTGCAGCGCAAAATGCCTCAAATAAAGAGCGGCTCTGCCAACGAGTTGAACACCGTATTCAGCAGCCTGAAAATACCAGTATACACCGACGGCCAGGGCCAATGGTACACCACGGTGTCACAAAACGATTCACTGTTTGTTACACCGCGACTGGTAGAAGCAGGCGTGGTACCCAACGTGCTTGGTATGGGCCTTCAAGATGCACTCTACCTCCTTGAAAGCCAAGGCATGCGTGTAAAAGTAAGCGGCTTCGGAACGGTACGAAAACAAAGCATTCCGGCCGGCAGTCACATTCATTCAAACCCGCAAATCACAATCGAACTCCTGTGAAACTACTCAAGGACATACTTTTCAAAACACGCATTCAACAGGTGTTCGGCTCAACAAACGTAGCTATTGAGCATGTAGCTATGGACTCACGCGATGTGAAGCCGTTTAGCTTGTTTGTGGCAGTTGCAGGCACTACAGTCGATGGCCACACCTACATCGACAACGCCATAGCTTCCGGTGCTGTTGCCATTCTATGCGAAAAAATTCCGGACTTCCCCACAGGCGGCATCACATTCATTCAGGTGCAGAACTCCGCTGAATCGCTCGGTTATATCGCTTCAAACTTTTACGACATCCCCAGCGAAAAAATCCAGGTAGTGGCCATAACCGGCACCAATGGAAAAACAACCACCGCTACACTCATGCATCGATTGGCGCGGAAGATGGGGTTCAAAGCAGGCCTGCTCTCTACGGTGGTCAACAAGATCAATGACAACGATGTGCCCGCAACGCACACCACACCCAACGCTATTGCGCTCAATGCATTGCTGGCCGACATGGTGAATGCCGGTTGCACGTATTGCTTCATGGAAGCTTCTTCGCATGCG
>JBILCQ010000181.1:0-4785 GCA_044353065.1 Flavobacteriales bacterium
CTGATCGGTTGGTATATTGATAAAGCCCGTTGCCA
This sequence comes from Flavobacteriales bacterium, assembly GCA_044353065.1. GTDB lineage: Bacteria > Bacteroidota > Bacteroidia > Flavobacteriales_D > Sanyastnellaceae > JAIBBG01. Next base: position 36 of record JBILCQ010000181.1, read on the forward strand.
GTTCCATGAGCACCTCGCGCAAGGCGATTTGTTGCTTTAATGCAATTTCTAAATTACGGTCTTGATTAAAATCCTGCATTGAATTAAGGTAGTGGAAATTAGAATACTATTCTAAAACTTAAATGGTTCGTATTACTCCTTAACGAACTGAGCTCTCAAATTTCCTGATTTCAGAATATAATGTCCGCTGGCAAGATTGCGAATGTCAATGGATGCAACTTCATTTGCCTTGGCCATATCACGTCGCACAATTCGTCCAGCAGCATCGATGATTTCAATTGTTTCAATGCCGCTTGGAATGACGACATGGAGTATGGTTTGAGCGGGATTCGGATAAACACTCGGCGAGCCGGCGTGCTGCTCTGCCATATTGCTGACAGTACAAACCGTAAAGTTGATCGGCACCTCATATTGCTCTCCAAAATTACTAATGAGTAGAAGATTCGCCGAATAATCACCAGACTGAAGGTTTTCAACGCCTGTTATGGCAATTGAGTAATTACCTTGTTCTATTACCAACTCAGCATTCGCTGTGGCACCGGCTAAGCCTTCTAATGCAACCGTTAAAGGAAATGCTAAATCAGCATTGATTCCAATTTCAAATGAATTAGCTGCATTCGGACAAAGTTGAATGTTATCCTGCGAAGTGGTAATGATGGTTGGTTTAACGATAAACATTCCATCATACATGCTTGAAGCGAGCACGATACCGCTAGGCAGATAAGGATAATTGCTCCATGTGCCAGAGAATTGTGCAAAGTCATTAGCAGGAATCATATCAAAAAAGGCGACTTCACTGAGGATGGAGTTCTGTACTCGAATGGCATCCAAAACCCTCACACCGCTGCGATAATTGCTTTCGTAAATGAAATGATCCAACGCATACAAGTTGTGGTCAATAGCGGGGCTCGTTCCCTCATAAAAACCTTCATAAATGACATTATCAAGGTTGGTGATGTCGAAGATATGAGTTCGAGTACCGTAAGGTTGCTGGTTATTACCGAGCGCCATCTCATCGAGCTCATCATTCATCAAGAAATGTTTCTTGTCCTTGGTTATCCAACCCTGATGGAAATATCCGGTGGTGGCTTGTTCCCCGAAATTGTATTCGCCAATCAATTGGCAATCCGTTTTTACGGTCACATCCACAAACACAAGCTTATCATTATCGCTGTTTGAGCGGCCGTTGCAGGCAATCACAATTTCACGTCCTGTATAATCTGCGTCAGGTCCATCATACGTCCAGGCAAAGCCATCGTGCGTATAACCGCTCGCATCGTAACCACCGGCCAACACCGGATTGAGCGGATCCGAAACATCGACAATGTGCTCACCGCCGTTGTAAGTATTCGTGCCGTAGGCATATACATACCCTGAAACGGGATCCACATTTACCGTGTGGCAATTTCCAAAACCGGGGTAATGCGCTGTCTCAGAAAAAACGACAGGAACGCCGTTCACTTCATCCAGCTGATTCAAATCAAAAATTTGCATCCCGTGTCCTTGTGCTTCACTTACAACATAGAGCCAATTGCCACGTGATTCTACGTCGCGCCATAAACTGCTAACCGTATGTGTTGGCAGAGTTCCAATCAGAATTGGATTGACGGGATCAGTGACATCGATGAAGGACGTCACGTTGGAGCAGCCCAAAATGGCATATTCCTTACCTGTCGTTGGGCTAAACCAACCCCACACGTCATTTGAATTGCCAGAGGGATCACAGCCACACTCCTGCAGGGTCATGAATTTCATTAAATCCATGTTTCGACAAGGATAGTTACCTGCCATACCGTCGACACAAGGTATTTGAGCGTTTGCGCTAAACCCAAGGATTGTCGCTGCGAAAATTAAAAGTGATTTCATAGTTCTATTTCGATGTCGCTAAAGTACGCTCTGCACTTGTAAAACTATGTCACAAAAGTTCATCAACTCGTGTATTCTTCCGAGCATTTCGAGATTACCTTTGACCCATGACCACGAAACGCGAAAAAAACATTCGATTAATAGAAGTACCCAGTGAAGTAGGTGCCGGTACACGCGGCGCCAGCTTGGGAATTGAAGCTGTTAAAATTGCTGCACTGGACTTTCGCTCCAAGTTTTTTCGCAACTACAAATCGATTGTCATCCCCAACGACAACCAAGCGCTGCATCTTCCTCCGGGCAGTCGCTATGCTAGACATATACGCAGCGTTTTGAAAATGTATGAGCGCGTGGGAGCGGCAGTGCGCGACACACTTCGCGACGGGCGCTTCCCATTGCTTATAAGCGGCGACCACAGCAGCGCGGGCGGTACGATTGCCGGCATTAAAATGGCCTATCCGGAGTCGCGACTCGGCGTCATTTGGATAGATGCTCACGCCGATTTGCACAGCCCCTACACTACTCCTAGCGGAAACATGCATGGCATGCCACTTTCTACAGCGCTCAATGAAGACAACATCGAAGAGAAGGTTAATGATATCGATTATGAAGTGATTGAGCTTTGGGAAATGCTGAAAAACGTGGGCGACTTAGCTCCCAAGATAGAATACCGAGACCTCATCTACATAACGCTACGCGACTTTGAAGAACAGGAAGCCGCTCTCATCAAAAAGAATAAAGTGAAGGTGGTATCCACCAATGAAGTGCGCAAAACAGGGGTCACCAAGTTGAGCCGTGAGCTGTTGAAATACTTGAGTCACTGCGACCGCATCTACATCAGCTTCGATGTTGACTCTATGGACCCGACTGTTAGCCGAGGCACAGGTACTCCGGTGAAAGGCGGAATCAATGAGCGTGAAGCAGCCGATTTAATTCTGGAGTTATTGCAAAACGAACGAACCTGTTGCCTTGAGTTCACTGAAATCAATCCTACTCTCGACAGTGAAAACGTGATGGCCGAGACGGTGTTTGAGATTTTACAGAAGGTAGCTCGCCAGGTTGAAATGATCTAGTGACTTAATGAACTGTAAATACGGCTCCCTCATTGGCTAGACTAACTGTTTTAAATATACTCTCGGCTTCCTTTTTAAAGTCATCGTCGGCAGCATAACGCGAGCTGAAATGTCCTAGCAGCAATCGTTTCGCACCTGCCTGTTGTGCAACCATCGCTGCTTGCTTAGCAGTGCTGTGAAAGGTTGACTTGGCACGATCTGCTTCCGATTCCAAGAAAGTGGATTCATGGTAAATGGTGGTACATCCGGTCACTGCACCAATTACCTTCTCGCTATAAGCCGTATCTGAACAATAGGCATAACTCTTAGGTGGCTCGGGCTCTTCGCAAACTATAACGGGAGCAAGCGTTTCACCATTTTCCAAAACAACTGAATTCCCATTCTTCAATTGGATGATTTGGCTGGGCAGCAAGCCATATTGAGCGATTGAAGTCTTCGTGATTTTCGGCTTACGCCCCTTCTCTTCGAAAATAAACCCGCAACAATCGATTCGGTGCTTCAACGGAAAAGACCAAACACGCAAGGACTTGTCTTCATAGATACATTCCTTCGCTTCAGGAGACCAAGCCACGATTTCAAGTGGGTATTCCAAAAATGTTTGTGATGCCTTCAACTGCATTTCTAGAATTTCCTTCAACTCGGGAGGTCCGTAGACCGTTAGCTTCGACTTTCTTCCCAACAAATGCATACTGGAGATGAAGCCCATCAAACCGAGATAATGATCACCATGCATGTGCGAAATAAACACCTCATGAATGCGCTGCATCTTGACTTTGAACTTCCGCATTTGCATTTGCGTGCCTTCTCCACAATCGACCAGAAAAAGTTTATCATGGATATTGAGCACCTGTGCGGAAGGACTGTGCTTTCCGGTTGGTGCTGCAGCACCGCATCCTAATATGGTTACCTCGAATATCATGAAAAAAAAACCGTCCCGAAGATACGGGACGGTTTATACTATCTGTGTCGTTAAAAAAGACTTAGTGTTGAATAACCAGCTTTCGAGTCGACTTGTGGGTTCCACTTTGCAGCGTATACAAGTAGATACCTGAAGGAAAATCGGCTACATCAATCGAAATGGAGTTTTCGCCGCGCTTACCTGCAAACGATTTATGAATAAGCTGCTCGCCTACCATATTTACCACCGATAGCTCGACACGATCCGTGTTGGGCAATTCGAATGGGATTCGGGCATTTTGATTCGCCGGGTTGGGGGTTACAGAACCAAGGTTAAAGGCATATTCACTTTCTTGGGTGTTGCTTGTCGTGCAAGAACTAACAGTGAACGTATACCCGGGAAATTGCACTGGTAATTGAATTGGACCTAAGAAAGTTGACGCATTAACAGTGACAAGAATGGTAATTTGAAAAACACCAACCTGGTTAGGGATTCCCGTGATTTCGCCGCAGTATTGTGAACCTCCATTAAATACACAGTTAGGAGCGCTGCACGACAAACTCAAGCCCAAATTGCTAATATCTAAGCCGTCGTCATAGACAATGGAATCCAATTGAACACTCACTATTTGAGCACCCGGAATAGGTATGCCTGCATCAGCAGCTGCAATCGGCACCTTGAAATATACAGGCTGAGAATATGGTTGTCCAAGACAACCGGGCAAAAGACCGGTTGCAGTATCGGGATAAACACCATAATCTACTTTACCAAAATCGTAATCATTGGGGTTACACTGTGCATTCAGTGCGAGAGAAAGTACAATTGAAAATACAGAAAGTAAAAATTTCTTCATAGGGTTTTGGTTTAAATATCACGCTCTACTTCTTCCATGTATACAAGATCGACAGCCTCGTTT
>JBILCQ010000182.1:0-4770 GCA_044353065.1 Flavobacteriales bacterium
GAATGCGCTTACACATGCATTTATTCAAGGGCGCAGCATTGTTTTACGAAGCAAGCAAACCGACTTGTACGAGAAATACAAGTCGAAATATGATACGCAAAAAGGTGGCAAGTAGAATTCAATCCCTTGATGCTCGGCGTCTTCGCGGTTAAATCAAAAGGTTAAAGGCCTTCATCACTTAATTTTGCCATCAAATCAATCACCCATTGAAACTACGCGCAGAAAATATCATCAAGCAATACGGCCAACGCACAGTTGTTCGTGGCGTTTCCTTCGAAGTAAATCAAGGAGAGATTGTCGGATTGTTGGGGCCTAACGGAGCCGGCAAGACCACCAGCTTTTACATGGTGACCGGTTTGGTAAAACCAAATGAAGGGCATGTCTATTTAGATGATCATGAAATCACTCGAGAACCCATGTATCGCAGAGCCCAATTGGGTATCGGTTATTTGCCGCAAGAGGCAAGCGTGTTTCGTAAGTTATCAATTGAAGATAATATCAAGGCCATTCTGGAAATGACCAAGCTCAGCAAGAAAGAACAGCACGACAAGCTGGAAACCTTGCTGGAAGAATTTGGTTTGACACACAAGCGCACCTACATGGGAGGCACGCTGAGCGGAGGAGAGCGCAGGCGCACAGAGATTGCGCGAGCGCTTGCCACCGATCCGAAATTTATATTGCTCGACGAACCCTTTGCCGGCGTCGATCCGATCGCAGTGGAAGACATTCAGCGCATCGTTTATCAATTGAAACAACGCAACATCGGAGTGCTCATCACCGACCACAACGTGCAGGAAACCCTCTCTATCACCGATCGTGCTTACCTGCTTTACGATGGTCAAATACTAAAAGCCGGAACCGCAGAAGAACTCGCCGCCGATGAGCAGGTGCGTAAAGTATATCTGGGTAAAAATTTCGAGTTGAGGAAAGTGAAGGTCGGTTGAGTTTAGTCTTTCCGATTCATTAGTTTCCGGGTAGAAGTGCCTTGTGCTTCACATTCTTGTGCATAGACTTACATTTGCGCAATCCGTAATTATACCTTTTCCATGCGAATTCTCTTTATTGGAATCATCCTGTTCCATTTCTTGCCTGCTGTTTTCTTGGCTCAGTCGGAGTTCATGAATAGCAATCGAAGCGGCCTATATTCTCCAGAGATGACGGAGGAACAGCTCTACAGCAAGAACTTCTTGCAGAAAATGTCGAAAGAGGATTGGGTGAAGTTTTCACAAGATTCGCGGTTCAATGCCGACCGTGTAGCAGAATTAAAAACCGGCTGGAAGCGTGAGCGCCAGCAAGAGCGTAGTCAATTCAAGACGAGTCAGACCTCCGGCCAATCCAATTGCTATTGGATTGAACCCACAAGCGAATATGTGCACCCCAATACCATTCAATGGCCCGGAAGCCCCGGTAATAGTACCGATAACTACAGTGCTCCAATTGATTTGGGTTGGAATTTTAATTTCTTCGGAACCAACTACAATCAGGTTGTCCTTACCACGAAAGGAACCATTGCGCTTGGTAATTCCGGCTATATCGATTTCACACCGTCTGCATTTCCTAATCCACTTAGTACTGAATCGAACCAACAATACAATCATATCGCGGGTTTTTGGTCGGACTTCGACTTCGGGGCAAGTGGCGAATTGTATTATCTGCTAACCCCCCAAGCACTCTACATCAACTATATCAACGTAGGCTACTGGCCCAACTTCGACGACAAGACCAACTCGTTTCAAATGATTATCACGCCTGATGGAAGCAATGTCATTGGCGGTGGCAACAATGTGCAGTTTGTTTATCTCGACATGCAGTGGGCCAACAGCCAGATTAACGGTGCTACAGCAGGTTGCTGGGCCGCAAATAACTACGCCATTGTGGGGGCCGACCGCGCCACCGGCAATGAGCATTACGCCTATGGCAGATTCAACTTGTGCAACTCTACTGTTTGGGATGGTCCGTATGGCGTAGCAGGAAGCGACCTCGACGGTGTGGACTGGCTCGACGGCCGTGTCATTGAATTCAACACCGGCATCTCGAATTTTACCATAAACCAACCACCTACTGTCATTGGCGAAGCGTGCGACACCATTACCATGTGTGTGGGTGAAGTGTTCGATTTAAAGCTGGCTTTTGCAAGCCCTGAAGCAACGCAAAACACCACTGTTACGTACACTCAAACCGGCACCGGCTTCAGCGCCACAACTTCCAACTCTCCGGTCATCGCCGTATTAAACAACGCGAGCTTTGTTGCAACAGTAGAAAATATTGGCAGCAATACGGTAACAATTACTGCAACGGACAATGGTGTTCCGGCCGCATCGACAACCGTTACCTATACTTTCCTGGTTAACGACGTTGATGTGCCGTCGATAGCAATTTCCGGTGTGTTGAACATCTGTGCAGGCCAAGTCACAGAGCTTACCGCCAGTGAAGGTTTCGACTCCTATTCGTGGAGCAATGGCGAAACGGGCAATGTAGTTGGAGTTTCAGAACCCGGAATAATTAGCGTCATTGGAACTATCGGATTTTGCTCGGCGGTTGCGAGCGTTAATGTAGATGTCACTCCTTTCTTCATCCCACAACTTGTCGGTGGAAATACCCCTATTGAAATTTGTACCGGCGTAGACACACTTGTTTGTGTTTTGGGGGACTATGCTAGTTACGAATGGCAAATTTCCCCTGGTTATGATGGTGAGTTTGTGACGGGAGCACCTCTTGACCAGTCCTGTGCTCAAGTGACCGGAAATGTAAATGGCAACTACCAAGTTATTGTCACGGATGAATCCGGATGTCAAGGGTTCAACATTAAACTGGTCACGACGCTACAAATAGCAGCATGCTCTTCAAATGAGGACAATAATGGAGTTTTGTGTAATGGTATACAACAGCTAGATTTCTGCGGATACACTCTACCCAGCGAAGACAACCTGATTATATATGCGCTAAGTGAAAACCAAAATGGATGGCAAGGTTCGTATATCAACATTTACGTTTATAGAGCCAACAGCGATCTTATAGAAGAGTACTTTCTTACATCATTTGGGCGTTTAACGCTTTTCGATAATATCCTCATCGGTGCGGGCGATAGCGTTGCAATTGAGTATTTCGCGAATGGTAACGACTATCAGGGAAATTCGCTTTGGGTAATCAATTGTGGACAAAGCTCGCCAACAGTGATTCCTGCTCCACTTCAATCGGGGATTATCTGGTCCGGCGCATCCACTTGCTTGGTGACAGAGCTCGAAGGAACCTGGAGTGTAAATGGCCCTGATGGTTGGGTGTTCTCTGATTCAACACAAATGACCACCACCTGGACACCAAGCCAAGCAGGCATCTATGAACTCTGCTTTAGCAATGCCAATTGTGCCAACGACTATTGCTACAACGTTGAGTTTACGAATGATCCAGAAATCACTTTGGTAGAAGACATCGCAATCTTGCTGTGCGACGACCAAACCATAGAATTAGAAATTGATGAGAACGCCACGAGCAACGGAAGCATTTCATGGAATGGTGAAGGCGTAGTGCCCAATGCAGACGGACTTTCGGCAGTTGTAGGTCCTTTTAGTGATTACATTAATCAGCATGTGTATGCAACAATCAACAACACCTGTGGTTCAGCATCTGACTCGTTACGCATCATCTACCAGCCAGACGTTCCAGATTTCACCATTTCCGATGCATCCTATTGCTCGGGCGAATCTATAACCATCGACCCTATTGCTGACAGCTTGGAGTTCCCCGGATTGCTTTATGACTGGAATCCGGGAACGATCTCTTCTTCCACGGCAACATTTAATTCGGAAGGAAACTACACGCTCACGGTCACCAACGACTGCGGCGATTCTTCAGGGGAAGTTCAATTTAACATTTCGCTTATCGAGCCAAATAGTCCGTGTGACGATGGTAATCCATTTACATACAACGACCAATACAACGATGCATGCGAGTGTGTTGGTTCCATTACGAACATTGAAGAAGAGCTATCCAACTCATTTGCGTATTACCCAAATCCGGCAAACGATTTTATTACCATTCAATCACTGAAGAACGCTTCCATTGAACGAGTGCTGATCTACGATGCCATTGGCAAGTGCGTGATGAATCAACGAATAGACGACACAATGGTTCAGGTAGACGTGAAACCATTGAATTCCGGTTTGTATACCATGGTCATAGTTGGCGATAGCAACAATAAACAGGTGTTTAGATTGACTAAAATCTAAACACATCAAATTTCTGACTATATAAAAAAGCCTCCCCGTTGGGAGGCATTTTTACTTAACCAAATCCATTAATTAACCAAAAAAACAAATCACACCTTTTTAACGCGGTGTGAAATGCTAAGGTTACAGATTGATTGAATTTTTTTTATTTGCTAACGAAAAACGCCGAGCAATCTCAGCGAAACACACTCAATCGCTCAGCATCCAATCGAAGGAAGATGAAGAGCAATGCCGTGAAGCCCATGAGCGACGATCCGCCGTAGCTCATGAAGGGAAGCGGAATACCGATAATGGGCGCAAGTCCGATTACCATTCCAACATTGATAAGCAGGTGAAGGAAAAAAATAGAGGCCACGCAATAGCCATAAATTCTTGAAAACTGAGAGCGCTGTCGCTCTGCCATGTTGATGATGCGCACAATCAGAAACACGAATAGCGCCACCACAGCAAAACTCCCGAAGAAACCCCACTCTTCCGAAATCACACTAAAAATAAAGTCGGTCCAACGCTCGGGCACATACTTGTTTTTCGTCATCGGCCCCTT
>JBILCQ010000018.1:0-15850 GCA_044353065.1 Flavobacteriales bacterium
ACTATTCTGAATGGCACGCGCTTTTTCAATGAGCGCTTCCTTCTTTTCCTTATTGACTTTGTAAGCTGAACGCTTTTCTTCGAAAAGTGCATTGCGCTTGCTGAAGAACAAATCGCACAAACCGCGAAACTCTTGCCAAACTTCTTCATTCTCCTTCTTGCGCGCCCAGCCGATGGTGCGCCACTCTTCTTGCAACTTCAACACTTCATCCGTCCAACGATTGCTGGTTGATGCATTCGTGATTTCCATCGTCAGGATCTCACTCATCTTAGCAACAAGCTCCTTTTTCTTCGCTAAATTCTCGTCACTGTGTTTATGTATCTCATCGTAGTGCGCTTGCACACGGTTTTGCGATTCACGCAGAATGCCGAAGAACGTATCGCCCAATTCTTTGAACGTCTCGCGCGGTGATGGACCTATGTTCATCCATTCGCGCTGAAACTTCTTGATAAGAATCTCCAGGTCATTGATGACGGTTACTTCCGCTAATTTCTTTACCTCTTCAATCATTTCCTCCTTCTTGCGAAGGTTGATTTTCAAATCATGATCTTGAAGAGACTTATAGATATTGATATTGTAGAAAAACTCATGATTGAGGCGCTGCCACTTCTCCTGCAAGTCATGGTATTTGTCGCCCGGCACATCACCAATGGTGTCCCACTGCTCCTTCAGCGCTTTGTGCGTCGAGAAAGCTTTGCCGATGTTCTGTTCATCCTTAATGAGTGCATCCATTTCATTCAGGATATTCTGCTTCATCTCAAGATTCTTTTGGCGCTCGGCGGCCAATTTTTTTCCGTGCTCTTCCACACGATCCTCATACACCTTCAGCAGCTCCTGAAGCGCTCCTTCCAACTCATGAGGAGCATACACAAATTCCACGTCTTCAGGGTGTTCCTCCGCTTTGAAAGCTTCCATTTGCAATTGGCGCTCCTTGGCAGTCTCCGCTTTCCAGTCGTTGCGGATCTCACGAACTCCGTCGCGGATAGAAGCAATTTCTTCCGTCTTTAGAAGCTCGCGCAGTTTATCAATCAATTCGTTTTTCATTACAACAAAATATCAGATGCCGGTATTTGACCGTCTCGCAAAAGTAAGCAAAGCAGAACTTACATAAAAAGACTTAAACAGCGCGAACCGAGGAGTGGTTCAAGTCACCATAAATAATTGGAGAGAGTTGCGGGAAAGTATGGCAATATTTACAATCTGAATAGAAGTTACATTTGACAAACCACTCAACAAGATTCCATGAAATACCCGGAAGAAATCGCCTATTCCAAATTGGTTGACTGGTGCAATAAAGCGGAGCGATGTCAATTTGATTTGGAGCGAAAACTAAAACTGTGGGGGGGCGATTCTGAGTTCATTAAATCCTGTATTGCCCGCCTTCAAAAAAGTAATCTTTTCAATGATGGTCGATTTGCTTCTGCGTTTGCTCACGATAAATCAAGCTTGCAGCGATGGGGCGTACAAAAAATCAAGATGCATTTGAAGGCTCGAAACATTGCCGATGAAATCATCAAGGAAGCACTTTCAATACTTGAAACCGATATACACCGCGAGAACATTCGCGAATTAGCCACTCGCAAATGGCCGAGCATCAAAGGAAAAACGGACTATGAGCGCACCTCGAAACTGATTCAATTTCTAATGCGAAAAGGATTTACCTACGATAGCATACGGAAAGAATTGACTGCCACAGACTTTAATCTAGACGAATTCAATCACCCGTAATTTCTTCGTAGGCCGCAGCCAGCGACAGGTAGTAGATTGGCAACGCAGCAAGCAATCCCACGCAACACAGCAGCAATCCGGCAATCAACATCAACCACAATAACAGATTGAATAAAAGAAAAGAAGGATATTTTTTGCTGACCAACTTCCAACTGGCTCCAATTGCTTGAAATGCGGAATAGCCGCGGTAAATGATGAAAAGTGGTGAAAGACAAAACAGCGTAAGCACGGCAAGAGCCACTATGGCCGCAATGAGGGCAGCCAAACCAATTTGCGGATTGAAAAGTCCCATCACAAACTCAGCGGCCTTTTCCTGATCCATCGATTGAATTTTTTCGAATTCGACAACGAATGCTTGAATAGGTTCATAGAAAAAAGGCAACACAACAACGGCTACAACAAGTGCCATAGAGAGTGTAACGCTGATGCCCTGCGATACCAGTGAAGGCCAATTCCCACCTCGGAAGCCTCCAAAAAAATGCGAGAATTCCCTGAATTCGTTCCGCGACTGCAATCTTACATAACATGCAAAACCGGCAACCAGCGGAGGGCCAAGCAACATTCCGGACAAATCGCCCACAAGCGGCAATGCACTTGCCGCCATTGAAATGGCAATGTAGACAAGCGTAAACGCTACGTAAATTCCAAACTCATCACTGAAATAGCGCATTCCCTTGCGCAGAAATGCCAAACCATTCACATTAAAACCCGATTGAATAATTGATTCAATGCTTCTTGGCTGCTGACTTTGATTTTCGTCTGCAAAATGTTCTTCCATACATGAATGGCTTAGCGGTTATTTTCGTCTTGAGCGGTAAAGATAACTACCTTCGCGGCCGCATTATTCAAATTCAGTGATTAATCATTATGGCAATTACAAGCGATGCTATCGGTGAGCTGAAAGAGCGCGTGACCGCGCTCGGGAGGTACCTTTGACGTTGAAGTAAAACTACTTCAGATTAAAGAAGACGAAAAACTCACCCAAGACCCCGACTTCTGGAACGACGCAAAAAAAGCCGAACAGGTGATGCGTCAAATACGCAATAAAAAAATCTGGACCGATGCGTTCAAGCATTGCTCTGACTCCGTGGAAGATCTGGCCGTTCTCTATGACTTCTTCAAAGAGCAAGCTGCAACGGAAGAAGAATTGGAGGTGCAATACAAACTTGCTTCCTCCCGCGTAGAAGACCTCGAATTCAAAAACATGCTGAGCTCAGAAGAAGATGGCTTGAACGCCGTGCTTCAAATCACAGCGGGCGCAGGTGGCACCGAAAGTTGCGACTGGGCAGGTATGCTCATGCGTATGTATGTGATGTGGGCGCAGAAAAACGGACACACGGTCAAAGAACTCGACCTGCAAGAAGGCGACGTAGCAGGGGTAAAACAATGTACGCTTGAAATCGATGGTGAGTTCGCATTCGGAATGCTCAAAGGAGAAAATGGCGTGCATCGCTTGGTGCGTATTTCACCGTTCGATTCCAACGCACGACGCCATACCTCATTTGTCAGCGTTTACGTTTATCCGCTGGTCGACGACTCCATTGAAATAGCAATCAACCCTGCCGACATCACATGGGATACTTTCCGAAGTGGTGGTGCCGGTGGTCAGAACGTAAACAAAGTAGAAACGGGTGTTCGTTTGCGACACGCTCCTACAGGAATCATCATCGACAATACGGAAACACGCTCACAGCTTCAAAACAAAGAAAAGGCAATGCAACTGTTGAAGTCGCAGCTTTACGAGATGGAGCTCGAAAAACGCAATGCAGCGCGAAGCGAAATTGAAGCAACAAAGAAAAAGATTGAGTGGGGATCGCAAATTCGCAACTACGTAATGCAACCTTACAAATTGGTGAAAGACGTTCGAACAGGCGTTGAAACGTCGGATGTAGATGCTGTAATGGATGGCTATCTCGACGAATTCCTCAAAGGATATCTCATGCAGAAAGGAAAAGCCGCAGAAACATTTTAATACAAGAAGAATAACGCAACATATGGAATACAGAATTGAAAAAGACACCATGGGCGAGGTTAAAGTTCCCGCACATGTATACTGGGGAGCACAAACAGAACGCTCACGCAATAACTTCAAAATAGGTCCGGAAGCATCGATGCCGAAAGAAATTATTCGCGCATTCGCTATTCTGAAAAAAGCAGCGGCTCACGCCAACTGTGAACTTGGGGTATTGCCTGCCGAAAAGCGCGACGCCATTAGTCAAGTGTGCGATGAAATTCTCAAAGGAAAACTCGATGATCAATTCCCTTTGGTGATCTGGCAAACCGGAAGCGGCACACAAAGCAACATGAACGTGAATGAAGTTGTTGCCAATCGCTCGCATGTGTTACTCGGTGGTAAACTCGGCGAAAGCGACATGCTGCTCGGCGCAAACGACGATGTAAACAAGTCGCAATCTTCGAACGACACCTACCCTACCGCCATGCACATTGCGGCGTATGAATCGGTTGTAAAAAAGACAATTCCCGGTGTCACATTGCTTCGCAATACACTTCATGCTAAAAGCAAAGAATTCATGAATGTGGTTAAAATCGGGCGCACCCACTTGATGGATGCTACACCGGTAACGCTTGGTCAAGAATTAAGTGGTTATGTTGCTCAACTCGACCACGGATTGCGCGCCCTCAACAACACACTTTCTCACCTCGGTGAACTTGCATTAGGTGGAACCGCAGTAGGAACGGGACTGAACGCACCGAAAGGATATTCCGAATTGGTTGCCAAGAAAATCGCTGAATTCAGCGGACTTCCATTCACCAGTGCTCCCAACAAATTCGAAGCGCTTGCTGCGCACGATGGTATCGTAGAAAGCCACGGAGCGCTGAAACAACTGGCAGTATCGCTTAACAAAATCGCCAACGACATTCGCATGATGGCCAGCGGCCCACGCAGTGGTATCGGAGAAATTTTCATTCCGGAAAACGAACCCGGAAGCAGTATCATGCCCGGCAAGGTGAATCCAACACAATGCGAAGCACTTACTATGGTGTGCGCTCAAGTAATGGGCAACGACGTAGCGATTACAGTAGGAGGAACACAAGGTCACTACGAGTTAAATGTATTCAAGCCGATGATGGCCTATAACTTCCTGCAAAGTGCAGAATTATTGGGTGATGCGTGCGTGTCATTCAACGACCATTGCGCAGTAGGCATCGAGCCAAACCACGACCGCATTCAACAATTGGTTGACCAGTCGCTCATGCTGGTAACTGCGCTCAATACAAAGATTGGTTATTACAAAGCAGCTGAAATTGCGAAAGCGGCTCACAAGAATGGCACAACGCTGAAAGAAGAAGCTGTTCGTTTAGGCCATGTTACAGCTGAAGACTACGACCAGTGGGTTATTCCTGCCAACATGGTAGGCACACTTTCATAACGTTTTCAAAAAAACTGAAATGACGCAGAGAGGTAAATTCTTCTCTGCGTTTTTTTTGCTACAACGGATCAACATCCACGCTCAATCGGACTTGCTTGAAATCAGACTCTGCCAAACGCAAACGCATCATTTGAATAACCGTGGCCTTGATGGCCTCACTCTCCTTCTTCTTATCGAAGCGCACTAAAAACTGTTGCAGAAAGTAATTGTTGATACGTGGTATGTATGGGCGCTCGGGGCCTAGAATTCTATCTTTCAAAACGGGCGACAACAAGCGCTGAATTTCTTGCGCAGCGCGCTGCACAACACCTTCTTCCTTATGCTTGAGTGTGATGCGCATAAGCCGAACAAATGGCGGATAGACAAACTGGTAGCGTTCCTTCACCTCACGATCATAGAACGAACGATAATCGCCACGGGTAATCATATCGAGCAGCCAATGCTCGGGATTATACGTTTGAATGAGCACCTTGCCCCGCTTATTCCTGCGACCGGCTCTTCCTGCCACCTGCATCATGATTTGGAAGCTGCGTTCCATTGCCCGAAAATCGGGATAGTTCATCATCTTGTCGGCGCTGAGAATTCCGACAAGTGAAACGTTGTCGAAATCGAGTCCCTTGGTCACCATTTGAGTACCGACTAAAATGCGCGTGTGTCCTGATTCGAAATCGCTGATGATTTTTCGGTAACTCGACTTGCTCCGCGTCGTATCCAAATCCATTCGTTGAACACGCACATCAGGAAAATGCACGTTCAAGTCTTCTTCAATTTTCTCGGTACCAAAACCAAGCATTTTCATTTCTACCGAGCCGCAGGCGTGACACGCAGGAACGGGCGAAGTAGTGTAACCACAATAATGGCAACGCAACTGATGCGAGAATTTGTGATACGTTAAACTCACATCACACCGCGTGCACATGGGAACCCAGCTGCAACTCTCACACTCCCATAAAGGCGAATATCCGCGACGATTCTGGAATAAGATAATTTGTTCTCCGGCTTCCAGAGCGCGTTGCATCTCGACAATCAATTGCTCCGTGAAATGATTGTGCATGGTCTTCGCTTTGATTTCCTTGCGCACATCACAAAGCACCACTTCAGGCAATTGCATGCCACCGAATCGTTCATTTAATTCTACCAGACCATACCGACCATTCACAGCATTCCAGTACGATTCGATGGAAGGCGTAGCCGAACCAAGCAGGACTTTCGCCCCATATCGCGAGGCAAGCCAAAGTGCCGTATCCCGACCTTGGTAACGAGGAGCGGGATCATTCTGCTTAAAGCTTTGCTCATGTTCTTCATCCACGATGACCAAACCCAGGCGACTGAATGGCAGAAATAATGCGCTGCGAGCACCCAATATCACATCACATTCGCCCGGTACATCGCTGAGCACCTTATTCCAAACCTCCGTGCGCTCATTGTCGCTATAGCCGCTATGATAAATTCCAACACGCTTTCCGAAAAACTTCCGGAGACGCTCGATTATCTGAGTCGTTAAGGCAATTTCAGGAAGTAAGAACAATACCTGCTTACCAAGAGCCAAGGTTTCTTCAATGATGGATGCATACACTTCAGTTTTACCGCTGGAGGTAACTCCATGAAGAAGACAAACATCCTTTTCGTTCCAACTTTCTACGATGGCCGTTTTTGCATCCGCTTGCGCCGAAGAAAGCGCTCTTGTCGGTGTCGTTTGCAATAACCCGGCGTTCAATCTGCCAACTTCACGTGTATTGCAAACAAAGATTCCTTTTTCGATCATGGCTGAAACTACAGCACTCTGCACCCCTTGCTTGTGAAGTTTACTACGCTCTAATTCGGGCAAACGATTTCCGTCCCACTGCACAAGTTGAAGAAACATCATCAATGCTTCCGATTGTTTTTGCGCCCTACGTGTTTCCAAATCGGCAAACAACTTTTGAAGTGCAGACTCGGAGGCATACATCCTATCCAATGAAAGAAAATCCGCTGTCTTCGGCTTAAATTTTTCCTTGATTTCCTCTTCACTTCGGACCCAACCAGCCTCCACCAAACGCTTCACAATAGGTTGCACCTGCTTGATGGATAGCAACTCAACGATATCATCCAGCTTCATACTTCCGCGAGATCGAAGAGCGCGAATAACAGTTTGCTCGCGCTCGGGCCAACTACTTTCATCTTCATCGTTCACCAGTACAAACTGCGTTTCGCTTGAAAGCTTAAGTCCGGCGGGAAGTGCAGCATTCATTACATCGCCTAGCGTGCAGCAGTAATACGTTGCCATCCATTCCCACAATGCCAGTTGCTGGGGTCTTACTAGTGGATGCTCATCGAGTAATGCATCGATGTATTTCGCCTGATAGTTTGTCGGGCCTTGTTGATGCAAACTTCGAATAACACCCGTAATAAGTTTTGATTTCCCTAGTGGAACCACCACACGCTGGCCAATGACGACATGTTCGTTCCAATCGAATGGCACCCGATACGTCAGGGGAACGGGCAATGCCTGCGGCACAATGACATCTGCAAACAAGGTAATCCGTTCCATTCGCGCGAAGATAAGCTGCACGCTTTTTAAAAAACAGAAAGCCCGCTTAGAAGCGGGCTTTCGAAATCCATTACTTCATAAATCAATTTCGAACGATTGGCAATCGCTGAGTTACAGCCGTTTTTCCATTGCTGAATTGAACGAAATAAATACCGCTAGGAAGAAAATCAACATCAGCATTGATTTCTCGTGTTTCACCTGCACTCATGTCTCCGGAAAACCAAGTATCAATGCGGCGACCATTCATGTCGAGCAAATCAACACTCCAACGTGCCGATTCATGAGCCACCAATTCGAGGGCTATGCGATTTGTAGCAGATTGCCATGCCTGCAATTGAGCTCTCGTAGTCATCGGTAACGCTTGTGGTTGGTAGGTAATGGTCTGCGTATGGCATTCTTCATTTCCACTGCAATCGGTTGCACACCAGGTTCTCTGCAAGCCACCACATGCACCCGTGTTGATTGGAGTTTCTGTAAATACAACCTGAACGTTATCTGAACAGTTATCATTCGCGGTTAAAACAGGAGCCGTATCCGGTGTCTGGCCACATTGCAACACAATCGATTCAGGATATGCGCTCAGAGTAGGAGCGGTTTCGTCAATGAACGTTACTACTTGTACATCCTGACTGAGATTACCGCACTCATCCAGCGCAGTCCATCTGCGTGTGTAATAGGTATTGCAGCCAATCGTTTCCATTGCTTCTGAAATGAATAGCTGCGGCTGAGCGCTACAGTTGTCCCACACATCAACTTGTGCAGCAGGAATATTGTCTCCGCACTCCAATGTAATATCCGACGGAACACCGGTTAATATAGGATCTTGCGTATCCGAAACATCCAGCGTATACGAAGCAACCGTTGTATTACCGCATTCATCGGTGAGTGTGCATGTGCGTATACTGGTGTAATTACTCGGACAATCGCCTTCGATAATTTGCTCTTGCCAAGTAACGGTTACTTGAGAACAGCTCTCAGTAAATGAAATTGGAGAGTCCTCAACTGCAACTGCATCTTCGCACGACACGGAAGCAGAAACCGGGAAGGAAACGAATACCGGAGCTACGAGATCTACGACATTAATATTCTGAACAATACTCGTTGTGTTGCCGCAAGCATCAGAAGCTGAGTAAACACGAAGAATGGTAGCTCCGCAATCGGAAGGAATGTACTGTTCCTCGACAGCAAACGTAATGTCCTCGTTCGAAGAGCAGTTATCGGTTGCTGTAATCGCGGCAATGGGAAGCTCATCTCCACAGGCAATAGTTGTATCGGAAGGCATTCCAAAAATCACCGGCGCTACTTCATCCACCACATAGATGGTTTGCATGACCGACGTGCTATTGCCACAAGCATCAATCACTGTATAAGTGCGCTCAATGTTGTAGCCCGCAGGACAACCACCGGGAATAAACGCGTCGATTATGCTCACAACCGCTGCATTGCAGTTGTCTTCAAAGCTTATATCCGATTCGCTGGCAAACGAAATCAAATCGCAACCTACTGTAGTATCATCAGGGTAAGAAGTAATTACCGGAGCGACATTGTCCACGTAAGAAATAATTTGTTCAGCGCTGGAAGCATTTCCACATGCGTCTGTAGCTGTCCATGTGCGAAGAATACTTCCACTGCATGCTGCACCCGGTAATGCTTCATCGACGTATGTGATAACTACATCAGAACAATCGTCTGTTACAATTGGCATGGGTGCATCAGCAGGAATAATTCCGCATGCTGCTGAAATGTTGGAAGGCAACTCAACAAAAATGGGAGACTCATTATCCGTGAAAGAGAATTGACGTGTTTCGCTCACCGTGTTTCCACAATCATCCGTTGCTGTCCACGTGTAAATCGTCACCAATCCGCAGCCAGCAGGCTGAGTCGTTTCGGTAACAATTACTTCCACATCACTATCGCAATTATCGACTGCACTCACCTGAGGCAACACAAGCTCTGATCCACAGCTAGCTTGTTGTTCAGCAGGAACACCAATCAAGACGGGAGACTCCTGGTCTACCACGGTCACCACTGTGGATTCAATCGCCTGATTACCGCAACCGTCGAAGGCTCTCCATACACGTATGTAGCTACCGGCGCAATCATCCAACGGTTGATCGGTCCAGGTAAGAGTAACGTTGCTACAGCTTTGACTTACTAAAGCCGTATCGAGCTCAAACTGCTCACCGCAGGAAATCGTTACTGAAGCAGGGATGAACGTAAAGAATGGATCGACACTATAATCAATCGAAACAACTTGCTGCGCGGTAGACACATTGCCACAGGCATCAGTAGCTGTCCAAGTGTTTGTTGTCGTTGAGCCGCACTCCAATTGCGTTACAACAGTGTTTGAAGTGAGCGTAAAATCACTGCAGTTGTCGCTCGCTGTTGGCGTACCCGACGGAACTTCATCACCGCAGTTGAGATTGGCACTGAGAGGAACTCCTGTAATAGCAGGGGCCTCAGTGTCTGCTACTTGTACAGTCCATGTGCGTGATACACTGTTGCCACAATCGTCCGTGAGCACATACGTGCGAATCAATGTGTAATTAGCATCACATATTCCGGCTATAATCTCTTCACTCTGCGTGAGTATCGTATTGACACAACCCGCGTTGTATTCAACCACCGGGTTGAGCGAGAATGCTTCGGAACAAGTGATTGCAGCATCAGCAGGGAAAGTGGTGAACTCAGGAGCTCCCGATTCCGTAATCGTATAAATAGTCTGCTGTACTTGTGCCGTATTTCCGCAACCATCCGTGGCTGTGTAGGTGCGCACGATGACTCCTGGACATCCCTGCACAAGAACCTCGTCACTAAAACTTACAGAAACATCCGAGCAATTATCGCTTGCGGTTGCCGACAAAGAAGCAAGAGCTGAGCAATCAACTGTCACAGGCGATGCGACAAAGTCAAACACAGGAACTTCGTTATCAGAAAACTCGAGTGTTTGGTCAAATGTGGATGCATTTCCGCATGCATCCGTAGCAACCCAATGGCGAATAATACTGCCTTCGCATGGCTGCTCTCCGATTACCTCATCAGAATAGGTAACGCTAACATCCGAGCAATCATCTTCTACAACAGGATCAGATCCGTTTTGCGTGATCGCTCCACAAGTCAATACAATGTCTGAAGGCGCCTGAACAAATACCGGTGGTGTATTATCGGCGATTACTACCACCTGCTGCGCTGTCGACACATTACCACATGCATCCGATGCTGTCCAGATTGTAGTGGACGTTGAACCACATTCCTCTTGAGTTACAATCGTATTCGATGAGAGAGTGAAATCACTGCAGTTGTCGCTCGCTGTTGGCGCACCTGATGGCACTTCATCGCCGCAATTGAGGGTTACACTGAGAGGCACTCCCGTAATGGCAGGGGCCTCAGTGTCTGCTACTTGTACAGTCCATGTGCGCAATACACTATTGCCACAATCGTCTGAGAGCACATACGTGCGTATCAATGTGTAATTAGCAGCGCATGAACCTGCAATGATCTCTTCGCTCTGTGTAAGCGTTGTATTGACACAAACCGCGTTGTATTCAACTACCGGATTGAGGGTGGCTTCGTCCGAACAACTGATTGTAGCGTCAGCAGGGAAAGTGGTGAATTCCAGAACCCCCTCATCCAAAAGGTAGATAACTTGAGAAACCTGAGACGAATTGCCACATCCATCTGTTGCTGTATAGGTCCTATTGATAATACCCGGACAACCGGCAATTTGAACATCGTCCGAGAATGAGATGTTCACGGAAGAGCAAGCGTCTGTTGCACTTACAAAAGTGTTGTTAGACTGAAGACAGGAAACATACACAGGAGATTCTACCGCACCAAAAACCGGAGCAACGTCATCCAATCTCGAAACAACAGACTCTGCGTAAGCTACAGCACCGCATGCATCTTCAGCTCTGAACAAATACGTAAATTCTGAAGTGCCACAAGCCGGATCAACATTTTCACAAACCTTGTCCACGTTGATGTCTCCGTTACCATTCACGCTTGCGCCATTAAAGGTGCCCGTGTAGGTAAACCAGCCGCTCAAACCTTGATTAGCGTTTTTGTTGTTGGCACCCAACCCAACTTGGAATCCGAAGTAGTAATTCGCAGGCATGTGCTGCAAGCTCAACTCCGAGCCTTCGAGAACACCAATACCCGTAAAATGCGAAAACACCGGGTTCAATTCGTAATAAGACCAGTTGATGTAATTAGAACCGGCAAGACCAAAATCATTCTTGTAGTTTCTTCCCAAAGCCGACCATTCAGACCAATCGCGCCCATTTTCAAAAAACACATCCACATTCATTTGCCAAGTGGAATTTGCTGCGTTTTGAATCGTGCCTGTTAAACGTCCTGTGCCATTGGCATAGAACACAAGACTGGGGGTACCGATGAAATTCCAAGCGACAGAAGGAGCAGCCAATACAGGCAACCAAACTGCCCAATCGATACCCGGACCAAAAGCGGTTGACACGGAGCAAGTGGAAACAGGGCTTCCGGTTTCTGCGATGAACGTATTTAACTGAACATTTCCAGGGCAATCACTCAGAGCTGTTACCGTTCCGACTGAAGGCAGGTCTTCTTCACAACCAATCGTCGTGTTTGACGGTAAATTAACAAACGTGGGCTGCGCAGCAAGACCGATAAACGTTAGGCCCAACAAAAAGGAAAGCTCAATGCGAAGATTGGCTGAGCGAAATAGCCAACTGAATGGAGAGAACTGTGACATGCTTTAAAATTAGGATTGGTAAAGAGGTTAAATAACCGTTTCTAACGTAATTCAACACTCAAATAAACATTAAAACGATAAATCGTTTTAACCGAAATCTGAATGTTATTAACCTATTACAAACTCAAAAGTAGATATCATGGGTACGGCACACCTTTTAGCCGAAAGGTCAAAAAAAAAGCCGACTCCTTCGGAGTCGGCTTTTGCCAGATTTCTTTTTATGATTTCTTCTTGTCAAGAACTTCATCAATCATTCCATATTCTTTGGCCTCTGAAGCAATCATCCAGTAATCGCGATCGCTATCTGCCCAAACCTGATCGTATGGTTTTCCGCTGTGATGCGAGATTATATCATACAATTCCTTCTTCAACTTTTGAATTTCCCTAGCAGTAATTTCGATATCACTCGCCTGACCGCGAGCTCCTCCCAACGGCTGGTGAATCATGACGCGTGAATGCTTCAAGCCGGTTCGCTTGCCAGCTTCTCCTGCGCACAACAACACAGCTCCCATAGAAGCTGCCATGCCGGTGCAAATAGTTGCTACATTGGGGTTGATGTATTGCATGGTGTCATAAATTCCAAGTCCTGCATACACACTTCCACCCGGTGAATTGATATAAATCTGAATATCCTTTTTCGCATCAGCACTTTCCAAAAAAAGTAACTGCGCCTGAATGATGTTTGCGATGTAATCGTCAATCTCAGTACCTAAAAAGATAATTCTATCGGCCATTAATCTGGAAAATACATCGACCTCGCGGAACGGCATGTTGCGCTCTTCAATTACGGTTCTAGTCATGTTCTCCGGCCCATATACGTGGCTGATTACGTCATCGACTACGGTGCCGCTTATGCCATGATTAGCTGTAGCGTATTTTCTGAATTCTTTTCTATTCATCATATTAAACAGTTGTTGAGTATTGGCGCAAATTACAAGCGAGATATCAAACGGAATAAACTAAATAACAGAAGATGTTCACAACGAAATGATCACGATTAAGACCCAAATTAATCATGGGCTAAGCTGTTGCACAGTTTTGTGTTTATCTTGCGCTCATGAAATCGTTGCTATTAATCACTTTACTCGGAATCTCCGTGCATTTCAGCGGCCAGTTCATTCCGGTCAATGTAAAGCTTGATGCTAGTTTGGGCACTCATTTCATGCACTCTCAAATGACCGAAGGCTACAAGTTAGAGAAGGTGATTCCACACAGTTTCTCTACAGGTCTAAGCTACCTACTCAAGGAAAACTTGTATGTGAGGGGTGAGCTCGGAGTAAACCTAAACCGCGCAGCTAATGGCTCCGAGTACTTTCGAAACGATTACTTCCGTTCAACTGTAGGTGTTACATCAGATTTGTTAAAACTACAATTCAATAAAACCCGAGGACAACGCAATGCCGTTCGATTATGGCAAGATAATTTTAAAGTCTATGGGTTCGTCGGCTTCGGGCTCAGTGCCATGATTAACAACATGAAATTTCCGGCCGATTACAATAAGCGCATTTATGTGTACGATTACATGGCTAATTTTTGTGCTTCGATTTCTCCAACCTATCAAATCAATAGATACAACGCCATATTCCTTCGGGCGACCATGATTGGCCATATTCGACAGGCATACAACACCGATATGATGGCAAACAATGACAATCTCGGTTTCGACGGCGGATTCATGACTCTGCACATCGGCTATATGTTTACTCCTTTCAAATCGATGTCAGGAGCCCGCACTGTCAATTAATTTTCTATTTCCCCATGCCTTATCAACTTGCCATTGACCGGGGCAATTCAAGAACGAAAGTATCCATTCGGAAAGATCATGGCGAGATACTATTCTTCTCCACACTCAACGAGAGCAATCTTGAAAATGAGCTGAAACGCATTTTCCGTGAATACACCATCGAGCGTTGCATCGTTTCCAATGTGCGTGAGAGTGGTTTGGCCCTACCAATTGAGCACATTGCCTTCTCACATTTACTGAAATTCCCTTTTATTATCGCTTATGAAACACCGGAAACCGTAGGCCACGATAGACTTGCTAATATGGCGGCAGCTTCGGTTCTTTATCCTAACGAAAATGTGTTGGTCATCGACTGCGGTTCCTGCATAACCTATTCACTCCTGGTTGACAATAGCTTCGTCGGCGGCTCTATTTCTCCGGGCATTCACATGCGTTACAAAGCATTGCATCATTTCACCGGTAAACTGCCGCAAATAGAAATGCTTGACAAGCTGCCTAATCTCTTGGGAAAAACTACACACGACTCCATTTGCTCCGGGGTTGAATTTGCCATTATTGCAGAAACAGCAGGCATGATCGAGGCATATCAAAAAGTCTTTGGCCCGCTCAAAATTATCTTGACAGGAGGCGATAATTCATTTTTTGAGAAGTACTTGAAAAGTCCGACTTTTGCCGTCGCTCATTTAACCCAGATTGGTCTTCATGAAATTCTTCGCATCAATAACGTCTAAACTTCTTCCAATCGTTTTCTTGATTGGTGCGTTAAATTGCTTGAATGCCCAGTATAACCCTAATTCTATTTATTCCAGATTTGGCCTAGGGTTAATCGACAATTCCGGAAACGTAAATCACTTTGGTATGGGAGGAATAACGGCTCCCATTAACGACCCGGTAGCTCTCAATTTGGCAAACCCCGCATCTTACTCGTTTCTGGAGGCAACCAATCTGCAAACCACACTGAAAGGTGCGTACACGCAAGCTTCCAATTCCACCACATCTACCAACTATCTGAATGGCCAGGTGCATGAACTGAGCATGGGATTCAAAAAACCGAATACCAAGTGGGGAATGGCGTTTGGCCTTACACCGTTCAGTTCGGTTGACTACCGATTCACATCCAAAGACACACTGAGTGATTCGCTCACGGCAAACTATAATTATGTCGGCCGAGGAGGTATCAACAAAGCAACCCTCGGGTTTTCTCGGGTTTTTCGCATCGGGGGAAGCAACAAAGCTGACAGCTTACAACATCGAGTGCATCAACTATCGGTTGGTGTAAACGGGAACTATTTGTTCGGCAACATTAGCCGCGAAAACATTGCTATATTCAACCAAATCGAACATAATTCTACTGTTGAAAACTATAATCTTTGGGTAAAAGGTATTGCTTGGGAATTAGGGTTGCAGTATAAAGTGAATGTTCGCACCAAGCGCGATCTCCAAAACAGAATTATCGGCGGTTCTGTTTTGCAAGTAGGTTTAACGTATGGCGCCAACACCAATGTTTCAGCAGAATACAGCGAATTACTTTATTCAGTTCGATTTAGCTCCAACTTTGCATTCCGCGACACCACACGGTTTATTGACGCTCAAAAAGGCAGTTTAACTATGCCTCAAAAAATACAAGTTGGCTTTGCCTACAAAACTTACCACAAAAAATGGGGAACATTTACTATTTGTGGAGAATACAAATCACAAAACTGGGCAAACTTCAAATTGAACTTGTC
>JBILCQ010000184.1:0-4660 GCA_044353065.1 Flavobacteriales bacterium
GTCCGTTCCGAGAGGATATTGAAGGCGTTTTGTGTGTTTGAATGCAATCCATCTATCTTAGCGGCCTTCTCACAGGGGTGTCATGGCGAAAGCTGCGACTGAGATTATACCCTTTGAACCTGGGCAGGTAATGCTGCCAAGGAAGATAGTGTGGTAGCTAAACAATTCGTTGGCTGCCCCCTGGCCGACGAACCACGTTGAACAAACCGAGTTACGTCAAAATGAGAAAAGTAGTATTTGCAGTTGTGTGCTTATTGTCTGCACGCCTTGTTGTTGCCCAAACAGAAAATTTACCTTCTAACGATACGCTTGCAACCGTAAGTATTGAAGCAACACGTGCGACACAGTTAACACCCATCGCTTATTCCGAGCTGGATGAAAAGAAGATTGCTCAGCTCAACAATGGTCAGGACATTCCGTATGTGTTGCGCTTGACACCATCGCTGGTCTCAACGAGTGACGCAGGAGCAGGAGTAGGTTATACCGGTTTGTGGATACGCGGCAGTGACCCTGCTCGTATCAATGTAACCATCAATGGTGTGCCACTGAATGATCCAGAAAGTCAGCAGGTGTTTTGGGTGAATACACCCGATCTTTCTACCAGCGCGAGTAGCATTCAGGTACAGCGCGGTATTGGTACGAGTACAAACGGCCCGGGTTCATTTGGTGGAAGCATCCGCATCGATACACGCGGCCTAAGAACCACGCCCTATTTAGAGTCTACTGCAGGTGCAGGGAGTTTCGGAACGTGGAAGAACAATCTGACTTTCGGTACCGGACTCTTGCGAGATGGTTGGATTTTCGAAGGACGGCTTTCGCAAATTCTTTCTGATGGCTACATCGATCGCGCGAGTTCTCAGCTACGCTCGTATTTCGGAGAACTCGCCAAGTATTCTTCAAAAGGAAGTTTGAAGTTGACAGCGTTCGGTGGGAAGGAAATCACCTATCAGTCTTGGTCCGGAACACCGCATGAGGTGTTATTCGGCACAGCGCAAGATCGACTTGATTTCTTATCGCGTAACAGTTGGTTGAATGAGCAGCAAAAACGAAATCTATTGACTGCGGGACGAACCTACAATTTCTATGAGTACGAAAATCAAGTCGACAATTACTCGCAGCATCATGCGCAATTGCACTGGAACCGACAGTTGACTTCGAAGTGGCAACTTCAACTTACAGGGCATTACACCCGCGGATTCGGTTACTTTGAACAGTATCAATATGCAGAGCCAATGTCGCGTTACAATTTAGCTCCTATAGCATTGTCAAATCAAGATTTGATAGACACTACTGATTTCATCCGCCGTCGCTGGCTTGATAATCATTTCGGCGGATTTGTAGGGTCTGTTACTCGCAAAAGTGAAAGGTGGGAGTCGGTGCTCGGTGGGGCATATTCGATATATGATGGGTTGCATTACGGGGAGGTGATTGATTTGCCAGAGTTTGATGAGTGGCGAGTGGCGAGTGGCGAGTGGCGCTATTACGAGGGCAATAGTGTTAAGAGAGATGGGAATGTGTATTGGAAGAATACCGTATCGCTTGGAAAGAATTGGAATGCGTTTGCGGATGTGCAAGTGCGAAATGTGGATTATCGAACCAAGGGAACCGACAACGATTTACGCAGCTATGATGTCGATTTCAATGAAATGTTTTTTAATCCGAAGGCAGGCGTGACCTTTACGGGAGGTAAGCACAAGGCCTATCTATCGGGCGCTTACGCAGGCAAAGAGCCCAACCGCAATGATTTTGTGGATGTCGTTGATCCGTCAAAAGTGAAGTCGGAGTATATGTTCAACGCTGAAGCGGGATATGCATTTACTGCGAAGGATTTCACTTTCCGTTTAAACGCTTATGCGATGGAGTACACCAATCAATTGGTGGTGACAGGAGCGTTGAATGATGTAGGTGCGCCAATTCGCGCAAATGTTCCCGTGAGTTATAGACGTGGTGTTGAATTGGAAGCAGGAGTGAAGTTGCCTCTTGGGTTTTTCGCTGAGGGAAATGTTACTCGAAGTATAAATCGCGTTGCGGAGTTCACGCAGATCAGCTATGATGGGGAGGCGACGTTCAGGAATACACCGATTGCATTTTCTCCCGATTGGATGGGTGCAGCGCAGTTAGGTTGGAGCAAAAAACCGTCCCAAGTTCAATGGGTCAATAAACTAGAGTTTGCTTGGATTTCGAAGTATGTGGGAAATCAACATATGGATAACACAGGTAATCACGATCTTTTGTTGCCCGCCTACTGGGTTCAAGACCTAAGAGGATCGGTGGATTTTGGTTGGAAGAAATTCCCTCAGTTCTCGGGCTTGGATTTTTGGATAAACAATGTGCTTAATCTTGAGTATGTGTCTAATGGATACGTCTATTATGGGGAGCGCTACTACTATCCACAAGCTCCGATGAATTTTATGGTGGCAATGCGATTTAAGATTTTCTAAACTCCCTTCGACTTTGCTCGAGTACCGCTCAGTAATGTGGTGTAGCATGTTTTATCCATTGCGGTAAACACTGCGTTCCTCCTCGTCGTTATACATCGACACATAGCTGTTGTAGCGTGAAGGAGCGACGGTGCCTTCGTCGAGCGCTTTGCGCACGGCGCAGCCCGGCTCGTTCAGGTGGAGGCAGTTGTGGTATTTGCATTCGGGCAGCAATGCGAAGAATTCCAGGAAGTGATGATGCAATTCTTCCCGCGGTATATCGACGAGTCCGAATCCTTTGATGCCGGGCGTGTCGACCAGAAATCCGCCGAAGGGCAGGGCGTGCATTTCTGCAAAGGTGGTTGTGTGTTGGCCTTTGTTACTCGACTCGCTTACTTCGCCGATGCGCAAATCTTTTCCTGGAATGAAGTGATTGACCAGCGATGATTTACCTGTGGCGCTATGTCCGCTGATAAGCGTGATTTTGCCTTCGATGAGCGTTTTGATTTCCTCTAGTCCTTCTTTGTTCATTAACGAGGAGAAGATGCAGCGGTAGCCAATTCGGCGGTATACTTCAGCCAACGCGAGCATTTCATTTCGTTCCTTTTCATTGTATTGATCAATCTTGTGAAAGAGCAATACAGCGGGAATGTCGTAGGCATCGGCTGTAATTAAAAATCGATCAATAAAACCCGGAGTTGTTTGTGGACGTGTGGTGGTTACAACCAGCAGCGCCTGGTCGAGATTGGTTGCAATAATCTGTGCTTCTTTCGAAAGGTTGACCGACTTTCGGATGATGTAGTTTTTCCGCGGATGAATGAAGGTGATGTTTCCTTCGGACTTATTTTCGAGGGTGTAATCAACGATGTCGCCAGCTGCTACCGGGTTGGTTGTAGAGCGGCCTTCGAGTCGGATTTTACCACGAACCTGACATTGAATGATGGTGCCCTTGTCGGAAAGAACATCATAGTTTTTTCCGGTGGATTTAATGACGAGGCCTTGAGGCATACGCTGCGTTTGCACTTATTGCAATGAACTCGCAATGCTCAACAATTCGCTGCGGATGCTGAGCAATCGGTCGGTAATAGCTTCATGTGCAGTGGGCTCTGCTTTTGTGCGCAGTGCATTTTTCGCACCTTCCAGCGTGAATCCTTTTTCCTTGACGAGGTGATGGATTTTCTTGAACAACTCCAAATCTTTTTTCGAATACACGCGATTGCCACGGCTGTTTTTGCGCGGCTGAAGTTGCGGAAATTCTTTTTCCCAAAAACGAATGAGTGATGCGTTTACTTCAAACATATCAGCTACTTCGCCGATGGAGTAATATAATTTTTCTATTTCGAATGATTTGGTAATCATGTTGTGAGCAGTGGTTTAGTCGAAGCTTTGTTTAGCGTTTGCAGAGCGCTTGAGCATGTCTTCGTATTGTTCCGGTGTGATGTCGCTGTAGAAGTAGAATGATGGATCGACTTTCTCGCCATTCTTCATGACTTCATAGTGCAAGTGTGGCCCGGTTGAAGTACCGGTGTTACCCACGTAGCCGATGATTTGTCCGCGACGCACTTTTTGTCCTGGACGCACAGCCACGCGACTCATGTGCGCATAAAGCGACTCGTATCCGAAACCGTGGTTGATAATTACGTGTTGCCCATAGCCCGAATACTTGCTTTCGATTGATTCGATAACGCCATCTCCGGTGGCATAAATTTCGGTGCCAATATCTGCTGTGAAATCGAGACCCGTGTGCATCTTGGCAATCTTGTAAATTGGGTGAATGCGCATGCCGAATCCGGATGCAAGGCGCTTCAAATCTTTGTTGGAAACTGGCTGAATGGCCGGAATGCATTTGAGCATTGTATCTTTCGATTTGGCCAACTCATAAACCTCTTCAAATGATTTGCTTTGGGAAACAAGAGCACGTTGAAGACGGCTAATGCGTTTCTGGGTTTCGATGATGTCTTCACTGTTGTCGAATCCTTTCAGGTCTTTATAACGGTCGCTTCCACCAACACCTCCTTTGCGCAAATGCTCCGGGTAAGGTTCCGCACCAAAAATGCTACGGTACACATTGTCGTCTTTTTCCTCCAAGTCATTCACGAATAATTCAAGCGTATCGATTTGATCGTTGAGTTCCGAAATCTGCCCTTTCAGGAACTTTACTTCTCGGCTGAGTCGCGCTGTTTCAGGGTCTTTGAAGAATGAAGCGTAGAGCACCACGCCAATGGCTCCGATGACAAGCC
>JBILCQ010000019.1:0-15569 GCA_044353065.1 Flavobacteriales bacterium
ACTCCAAGCCAAAACCGAAAAGACCAATGCCCTGTTGTTGCACCGTTACACTTACCTGGTAAGCCTGACCAGGAACATACATGCTACCATCTAGTAGACCTTCGATGCTGACTGATACACTTCCCGGACCGCTATCGGCGGCAGAGGTATTATGGCAGTTTCCTGTCGCACAGGTGCCCTCTCCGGGAGAACCGTTAGAACCTGCCTTACCGGCAGAATATTCAGCATTATTGGAAGTCATGCTCGTTAATCCAAACGAGAATGCAAGGGCAGAGAAAAGAATGAGTACTGATTTCTTCATAGACGTGGTTTTGATAAGTAACAAAAGGGAGGTGAAACAGTTCACATTCAAGATACGAAAATACAGCAACTCTACCCTACCCGTTGACTAAACTTCAATGAGCGCCTCTGCATCAATCTTCTTCCGAAAAACAATCTGCCCATCGAACACATCCAGAACAACGGCTTCCGATTTATCGACTTTTCCGCCGAGGATATACTTCGAAAGCTCATTCATTACTTCTTTTTGAATGGTGCGCTTCACAGGGCGGGCGCCATACTGCGGGTCATAGCCCTTATCGGCCAGATAAGACAGTGCATCAGGCGTAACCACGAGGTGGATATCCGATTTCATCAAGCGATCCGACAGCAAGTGCAATTGCAACTTGACGATATTCTCAATTTGTGATTTACCCAGCGGTGTGAACATGATCACTTCGTCTATGCGGTTTAAGAACTCCGGACGCAAAGACGACTTCAACGTCAACATGACGTCCATTTTCGTTCGATCAAACAGTTCTGCATCTTCCGGGTTTTTCGCCTTCTCATAATTATCCTGGATAATCTGTGAACCCAGATTGCTCGTCATGATGATGATGGTGTTTTTGAAATTCACCACGCGGCCTTTCGAATCCGTGAGTCTTCCATCGTCGAGCACTTGAAGCAACACGTTGAATACATCGGGGTGTGCCTTTTCAATTTCATCGAGCAGAATAACGGAATACGGTTTCCTTCGCACGGCTTCGGTGAGCTGGCCGCCCTCATCGTATCCCACGTATCCGGGAGGAGCACCAACCAATCGACTCACCGTATGACGCTCCTGGTATTCGCTCATGTCGATGCGTGTCATCGCGTTTTCATCGTTGAAGAGAAAATCACTGAGCGCCTTTGCTAATTCAGTTTTTCCTACACCGGTTGTGCCAAGGAAAATGAAAGAACCAATCGGCTTGCGTTCATCGCTCAGTCCCGCTCGACTGCGACGCACGGCGTCACTCAATGCCACAATTGCTTCATGCTGCCCAACCACACGCTTGCCCAATTCATCTTCCAGTCTAAGCAACTTTGCTCGCTCACTTTCGACCAATGCTTTCACGGGAATTCCGGTCCAACGCGAAACAATATCCGCGATTTCCTCCGGATCGACTTCTTCTTTCAGCATCTTGGAATTCGCCTGCAATTCCTGCAATCTGATACGGCCTTCTTCAATGCGTTGTTCTTGTTCCTTCATGCGACCATAGCGAATCTCTGCAACCAATCCATAGTTGCCTTCGCGTTCGGCTTGCTCGGCTTGCAACTTTAAATCTTCAGAAGCGGCCTTCGCATTCTGAATAGACTCTACCACATCCTTTTCGCTTTGCCATTTCGCCGCAAGCGAATTTCGCTCTTCGCTCAATTCTCCAATCACTTTATTCAAGTCGGTCAACTTCACTTCATCGCCTTCACGCTTGATAGCTTCGCGCTCGATTTCGAGTTGCATGATTTTGCGCTCGAGTTCATCAAGCTCCATGGGCTTGGAGTTTATTTCCATGCGCAACTTGGAAGCGGCTTCATCAATCAGGTCGATGGCCTTATCGGGTAAAAATCGATCCGTGATATACCGCTGCGACAACTCGACTGCAGCGATGATGGCGTCATCTTTAATCTGAACCTTATGGTGATTTTCATACTTCTCCTTCAATCCACGCAGAATAGAAATCGCCGCGTCACGATCGGGTTCATCAATCATCACTTTCTGGAATCGGCGTTCGAGTGCCTTGTCCTTTTCAAAATACTTTTGATACTCATTCAGTGTAGTTGCGCCGATTGCACGCAACTCACCGCGAGCCAGTGCCGGCTTCAAAATATTGGCAGCATCCATAGCGCCTTCTCCACCGCCCGCTCCTACGAGCGTGTGAATTTCATCAATGAACAAAACGATTTCACCGTCGCTCTTTTGTACCTCATTCACAACTGCCTTTAAGCGCTCTTCAAATTCACCTTTGTATTTGGCGCCTGCAATCAAAGCTGCCATATCAAGCGAATAAATCTGCTTGGTCTTTAAGTTCTCCGGCACATCACCATTGATGATGCGGTGAGCAATTCCTTCCGCAATGGCCGTTTTACCCGTACCCGGCTCACCGATAATGATTGGGTTGTTTTTCGTGCGTCGAGAAAGAATCTGCATGACTCTGCGAATCTCTTCATCGCGACCAATAACGGGATCTAGTTTTCCGTCACGAGCAAGCTTGTTGAGATTCTTCGCATACTTCTCGAGTGAATTGTAGGTCTCTTCTTGCGACGCGGATGTAACGCGTTGTCCTTTGCGCAATTCCAGAATTGCCTTCTTCAGTTCTTTGGAACTAACTCCGGCATCGCGCATCATTTGGGAAGCTTTATCGTTGCCCTCTCCAATGGCGAGTAATAAATGTTCGATAGCTACAAACTCATCGTTGAATTCCTTGAGGAAGTTTTGCGCACGATTGATGGCAATGTTCGCTTCAGAAGAAAGACTCATACTGCCTCCACTAACCTTCGGGTAGCTTTCGAGCATTTTATCCAAGGCCTGCTGTAACATGGAAACGTTTACATTAAGTTTCTTAAGCAGGAATGGAGATATCGTAGTATCGGCGAGCATGACACCTCTGAGAAGGTGTGCGTTTTCAATAGTTTGATGGCCCTTCTCCAACGCAACTTGTTGTGCTTTTTGAATGGCCTCTTGAGTTTTTAGAGTGAATTTTGAGAAATCCATGTTTTTCGAATTTGGGTCTGTGTTATCAATGCCAATACCACAGCTTGAGAGCTGAAATTATGGCATTGCTTTCTTGTAAACTATGACGAGAGTGTCGTAGAAAGAAAAATTATTCGGGTAAATTGGCAGGCAATAATTCAAAACTAAATGCACCGCATTGCACTCATTGGTTACATGGGCTCCGGGAAATCGACCGTGGGCAAGTTGCTATCTGAGCGCTTGAATTATCCGTTCGTAGATTTAGACAACTACATTGAAGAGAAAGAAAAGATGACGGTGGCTGAAATATTCCAAGCGAAGGGCGAAGTTTATTTCAGACAGTGCGAGTCGGTTGCATTGCAGCACGTGTTGGGACAAAAATCGAATCTGGTATTGGCTACAGGCGGGGGCACTCCTTGTTTTTACAACCATATGAAATTGCTCAATGAGCAATGTATCACTTTCTTCTTGCATTGTTCTATGGATGCGATTTATAATAGAATCGCGGGCACATCTCAAGATCGACCACTGCTCATAAATGATTTCGATGCAATCGAAAAACATCTTTCCGGTCGTCTGAGCACATACGCAATGGCGCATCATACCATCCAAAGTGAATCATCCATCGATTCAATCGTTGATTCAATTTTAGACAAGTTATCTCGCTGAGTATTCTCACACGACGAATTTTACTTCATGCATAATACCGTTTACTTTTTGTGAATTTCTATGAATGTAATTGGCTGTTTTTGTCATTTTTAAACACATATTGTTGATACCCAAACAATTATTCCGACCCAACTTTACGAACATGAAAATGGAGTCAAAGCGGAGGGAGGCGTTCAGTAAAGTTGTGATGGCCCTGTTGGATGCGAAAAATCTGTCGCAACGAAAAGTTGCTCTTGACTTAGATACCAGTCCTTCGAATTTTAATCAACGCATTTTAGCCGGAAGCATGCGGCCCGATATGATTATGGAATTCAATCGCAATTTGGGAGTCGATCTATTGAAGTTGGTTGAACTATATGAACAAGGTGAATCGCTAAATGCAATCATTCAGCAAGCCATTCAATCAGACATGAAGTCGCAGCATGAACCATCCAAATTATCAATGAGTCTTTATGACATGCTTGCGGAACAAAACGGACTTCTTATTTCACTGCAAACCCAGATTCAACAATTGGTCATGCAACAATTGGAAGTGATTGAACTCTTGAAGGCGCAGCGTAATTAAACTGTGATTTTTTCTTTTTACCGCAAAGGCGCTGATACAACAAAGTCCTTTCATATAATGAACCTCTTTAATCTGCTATCAACTCAATGGAGGTAAACGGCCTCTTTCCCCTTGTTCAAATTAACGGAAACATGTTCCCTTAAATTCGTTGAGAGCGTAAGGCCAACGATGTCGGGGCGAATGGGAAACTTGCGGTGATACCTATCTACAAGCGTGACAATAGTGAGCGATTTCACGTCTATATCGAGAAGAAATCGTGCCGCATACATCAGTGTTTTTCCGCTATTAAGCACATCATCTACCAACACCACAGACTTCCCCTTCAGTTTTTTCATTTCACCGGAATAGTGCGGTGGTGAAGAAAGCGGCTTTTCTTTATTAAGCTCAATCTCTTCGAGATGCAGTGTTATCTCACTGACATCCTTCATCAATTTACTGAGTCGCGTTGCCAGTTGCATACCTCTGCCGGTTACACCGACAAGCACCAACTCCTTTTCCTTGTAATGATTTTCGAGGATTTCGTGCGCCATGCGAACCAACTTCTGGTTTATTTGGCGCGCTGTGAGTATGAGTGTCGGCTCTTTGGACATAGCATCAAATGTAAAACAATCCTTTATTCCAATTCAAACCAAGCTACCGTTTCGACATGCGAAGTGTGAGGGAACTGATCAACTAAACTGATTTTGCGCAGCGTGTAACCGGCAGCAAGCAGATCAATGGTATCACGCGCTTGAGTCGATGGATTGCAGGAAACATAAACAATGCGCTTGGCTCCGAGCGCAATAATTTTTCGCAACGTTTTAGGTGCAATGCCGCCACGCGGTGGATCGAGCACCGCACAATTGATGCGACCCTGATATTGCGGAAATTCCAACAAGAACTTGCCTACATCCGAAGCAAAAAATTCAAGATTGTGAACATCATTTCTCTCCGCATTCCTTCTCGCATCGTGTATGGCCGCTTCTACAATATCGACACCGATCACTTTTCGGCTACTTTGTTTGGCAAGCAACTGCGTAATTGTGCCGGTGCCGCAAAACAAATCGAGAATTACAGAACCATCATCGGTTTCGTGAACGCCGGCATATTCCAATACTTTCGAGTAGAGTTTTTCTGCGCTTCGCGGATTCGTTTGAAAAAAGCTGGTCATGCTGATTTCGAATTTTAATCCGTGTATGGTTTCCATGATGACAGGATTACCCCAAAGCAAATTCGTTTTACCGGAAAGAGGATCGATGCGGTCGCCCGTGTTTGGATTGATAGTGTGAATGACGCCTGCTAAACGTTTTCCAAGTTGCTCTTGCAAGCACACTACAAAAGCCTGCGTATTGAATTCATCCAATCCCTTTTCGGACGTAACCAAGTTGACCAACAGCTCATCGGTCGCGAAACTTTTTCGCACTACGAGATATCGGAAAAAGCCATGATGTGCAGGCGGATGCCAAGCGGGCAATCCTGTTTCGACACACCATTGGCGAATAGCACTCAACTTCTCTTCAAACGCCTCATCAAATAAACCTGAGTCTCGATCCAAGTTTTCTACGCACCACCAGGTACCACGGTGTTTGAATCCAAGGCCAAAATCGTCGCACTCCTTTTTCTCATCCAAATCAAATCGGATGACCGAAAAAGCGTACTCCATTTTATTGCGGTAATGCCATGTTGCGGGCGATTCGATGTACTCATCGAACAAGTCTTCGATGTTAGCAATCTTGCCTATTCGGCGGAAGAGCTCGAGGGTTGTGCGTCGCTTGTATTGTCGTTGCAGCTCGATGGGCAGTGTCGCATAAGGCGCTCCTGGAATGGCTTGATAGGGAACCTTCACTTCATCAGGCGATGGTTCTAACACTTCCACCAGTTTGCATTCCGCAAAACGCTTTTGCGCTTTTTCTACCCGGGCCAACACACGCTGACCGGGAATAGCATTTTGCACAAACACCGCGAATTCGCCTTGTTCAGTTTGCAATTTGCCAATGCCCACACCACCGAATGCCATGTCGCTGATGACAATTTCCAGGACTTGATTTTTTTTAACTGCACGCTCTTGCATGGCGCGAATTTACCGCCCGATGTGGTGTGTACGTTACTTTTGACCACCATGAATTCTAAGAGTAAATATTGGTCGCTGTTACTCGGCCCACTCGCCTTCGCGATGCTGTGGTGGTTTCAACCTGCCGGTCTCGACGTAGCGCAATCGAAAGTGCTGGGTGTTGTGGCTTGGATGCTCATCTGGTGGATTGCCGAGAGTGTTCCCATGGGAGTAACATCCCTTTTGCCGATTATCCTCTTCCCACTTTTGGGCGTCTTGAATTTGGAAAAGACTTGCCTAGCTTACAGCAATCGATATGTCTTCCTCTTTTTGGGCGGCTTCCTCATAGCCCTGGCCATGGAAAAATGGAATCTGCACCGCCGATTAGCATTGAACATTGTAGCACGGACAGGCACCGGTGCGAACCACATCATTTTAGGTTTCTTGCTGGCCAGTTACTTTATCAGTATGTGGATCAGCAACACGGCAACAACCCTCATGATGCTGCCCATAGCAGGTTCGGTTGTGATGCTGCTGGCCAATGAGCCAAATGCCAGCAAAGGCACTCGCAACTTCTCGACTGCGCTTATGTTGTCGATCGCATACGGCGCCAGTATAGGAGGCATCGCAACCCTCGTGGGCTCACCGCCCAATGCCAGCATGGCGGGTATTCTCGACAAGTCATTTGCCCACACCGTTAGTTTTTTCGATTGGATGCAATGGGGATTACCCTTCTCGCTGGCCTTGCTTGCATGCACGTATGCCTTAATGGTTTGGGGGGTGTTTCCCAACAAATTGGGACGTTTCCCATTGGGGCAAGCCATCATAAGCAGTGAACTGGATTTACTCGGTGGATGGAAGCGTGAAGAGAAAATTGTGTTTGGCGTATTTGTATCGACCGCGATTTTTTGGATGCTTCAAGAGCCGGTTAGTTCGATACTAAAGCCACTTGGCATTGAATTCAGCGATACGGCAATCGCTCTCATTATGGGCAGCAGTCTATTCCTAATACCCGCCAGCAACAAATCGGAGCAACTACTCGAATGGCGCGATACCGAAAAATTGCCTTGGGGTGTGCTACTCATGTTTGGTGGCGGAATGAGTTTGGCGACTGCTTTCGACCAGAGTGGATTGGTGAAAACGCTTACTGCAGCAATCTCCACGTTTAATACCGGTAGTCCGTTCCTATTTGTAAGTCTGTTATGTGCAACAGGACTCGTCATTACGGCCTTGATGAGCAACATAGCCATGGTAAACATATTCGTACCCATCGTAGCTGCGCTGGCGGCAGGCTCAGGAGCATCGCCCGAGGTGTTTGCAATTCCCGTTACGATTGCGGCCAGTTGCGATTTTATGTTCCCCATGAGCACACCACCCAATGCCATTGCCTATAGCAGCGGATACATTCGCGGCAAGGACATGCTGAAGGCGGGAGTATGGCTGAATGTAATCTCGCTATTGCTTTTAATGGCGCTGGTGTGGGCGAAGTTATAAGGGTGAGGGGTGAGGGGTTCGAATCCCTTCGGGATCACACATTCAATGACTAATGACTAGTGACTAATGACAAATCACTAGTCATTTGTCATTTGTCATTTGTCACTAAATAAGAAAGCCTCCCCGTTGGGAGGCTGCCTTACTTAACCAAATCCATTAATTAACCAAAAAAACAAATCACACCCTTAAAACGTGGGGTGGAAGTGGAAGGTTTCAAAATGCCGGATTTTTTTTCCGGGGGTGTTTGCAGCGGTGGCGATATGGACTACATTTGCCGTCCCAAAAATGGGAAACCACCTGGAGAGGTGGGTGAGTGGCTGAAACCAACAGTTTGCTAAACTGTCGTAGGGGGTAACCCTTACCGGGGGTTCGAATCCCCCCCTCTCCGCAAGGCGAACAGAAAGATTACACCTAAGGTCATGAAAACTGACTGAAGTAAAATCTTGAAACGACGAGCACTCGTGCGTATGTTTGCAAAAATTTTCGGGGTGTAGCGTAGCCCGGTATCGCGTCTGCTTTGGGAGCAGAAGGTCGTAGGTTCGAATCCTGCCACCCCGACAAAAAGTTCAAAATCTGAGTTTCAATAGAAAATCGGATTTTGGACTTTGAAGTTTATAGAGGTCCCGTAGCTCAGCTGGATAGAGCAGCAGATTTCTAATCTGCGGGTCAGGGGTTCGAATCCCTTCGGGATCACATATTTAATGACAAATGACAAATCACTAGTCATTTGTCATTTATCACTAAATAAGAAAGCCTCCACGTCGGGAGGCTGCCTTACTTAACCAAATCCAATAATTAACCAAAAAAACAAATCACACCTTTGGTACGGGGGTGGGAAGTGGAAGGTTACATTTTTTTTAGGAATATAGGATAGCAGGATTGTAGGATTATAGGGAGAGGCGTTCAGGTATATTCCTACAATCCTATTATCCTACAATCCTATTATCCTGCAATCCTATTATCCTACCGGCTTCGCATTGGCCATTGTTGAAAACGCACTCCAACAAACTCCATTGGCGTTCATTCTCTCCCCAAATTTGAAGCAAATACCTCATGGCCATGTCGGAAGAAAAAGTCGTCGTAAAAATTGAAAACGCCGAGATTCGTCAGAAAGAGAATGTTATTCTCAAAGACGTGAACCTGGAAATAAAGTCGGGAGAATTTGTTTACCTCATCGGCAAAACAGGAAGCGGTAAAAGCAGTTTACTCAAAACGCTCTATGCCGAATTGCCCCTTACCAAAGGTGCGGCGCAATGTTGCGGATTTGACCTTGCCAGCATGCGCCGATCGCAAATCCCTTTTCTGCGGAGAGAGCTGGGTATCGTGTTTCAAGACTTTGAACTTCTCACCGATCGCTCCGTGTTTGACAACCTCGACTTTGTGTTGCGCGCCACAGGTTGGACCGACGAAAAAGCGATAGTCGCTCGAATGAATAGTGTGCTCAACCTGGTGGACCTCGACCACAAAGGAAATAAGATGCCTCATGAGTTGAGCGGCGGAGAGCAACAACGCGTGGTTATTGCGCGCGCCCTATTGAATACACCACAACTCATTCTGGCCGATGAACCTACCGGAAACCTCGACCCAAAAACAAGTCATGAGATATTAAACCTGCTCCTCGCTATTAGTCGCTCGGGAACTGCAGTGCTCATGGTTTCGCACGATTTCAATACGATGCGTAAATTCAATGGACGCGTGATTGTTTGCGACGGCCAAGAAATCAAAGAAACCAACGACATCGCGGCCTATGAGGCCGTGCATGCATGATGAGTCAACCCACTATCAGCATCATCATTCCTGTGTTCAATGCAAAGCGAACACTGGAATCAGCGTTGCGCAGTATTTGGGAACAATCCATACGAGCACATGAGATTATTGTGATCGATGGTGGCTCAACTGACGGAACGCTAGAATTAATCAAAAGTCATCAATCCAATATCACGTACTGGGTCAGCGAACGCGACAGAGGCGTGTACGACGCCATCAACAAGGGCATACAAAAGGCAACAGGCGATTGGGTTTTCATTTTAGGAAGCGACGATAAACTTGCTTCATCCGATGTATTGGAAAGTATTTCTGCTCACCTCACGGATTCAACATCACTTGTTTACGGAAGTGTGCGCAACGTGAATATCAAGCATTCTCTGGTACCCGAAGTTCACATGAGCTCCCTTGGAAGCGGTCTCTATCTGCGCAACACACTTCATCAGCAAAGTGCATTTTACCGGAGAAGTCTTTTTGAGCTCCAACAGTTCGACTCTTCGTTGAAGGTATTAGCCGACTACGACTTTCATCTATTTCTTTTCAAGCAGGGAATTACAGGCATTCGGGTTGACATTTTAATTGCAGAGTGTGAGGCATCCGGTCTTTCCAAGCAATTCAACCGTTCGCTTTATGCGGAAGAATTTCGACTGAAAAGAAAAAGACTTGGCAATGTGACCGCCCTATTGCTCGCGCCCATAATAGCGGGTAAATTCATATTGAAACAGCTGCGATAATTCAGAGCAGCGATCCATATACTTTTCGAATCGCTTCTTGCTCGCGCTGCCAGTGAAGCTCTTCTGAAGCTTTTAATGCATTGTTTCTCCAGGATTCCAGCTTATCGCTTTCGAACATATTTTGCAACGCAGCAGCTATTTCCTGTGGCTCTACCCCACTCACCACCTTTCCGATTTTATAGGCATCAACAATACGGCGCAGCTCCGGCAAATCAGAGACCAGAACAGGCAAGCCCGCATGAATGTAATCGAACAATTTGTTTGGAAGTGAATAGGCGTAGTTGAGGTGTAATGGCTTATCGAGCGAAACCCCCACATCTGCTATTGCTGTATAACGCTGCAATTCAACAAATGGCAACTTGGCGATGAACTTTACACGGTCATTCAATTTTCGTTCGGCAACCGCGCGTTTAATGTTTTCCAAATCGCGCCCCGAACCGATGATGAGCAACAGGGCACCGTCCAAAAACTCCATGCTCAGCGCCAACTCCATTCCACCACGATCGGGATCAATGTAAGCGCCTTGCAAAAGAATGATTCGCTTATCGGATGGCAAGCCCAGCTCACTGCGCGAAGTGTTCACCCTCTCCGGGCGGAGCAAAGGCACATTGCGAACTACATGAACCGGCACATGGTAAAGTGCCCGATAAATTCCCGCAATCGTTTCATTGACGGTAATAACATGTTTGAGTTTGGGAAAAATAAATCCTTCGATAGCGAGCCATACTTTCTTTGGAATTGGTCGATTAGTCAGACCTTCAGCTTCGGTGAAATACTCATGGCTATCATACACGAGTTCTTTACCCCTCATGCGCGCAATCAAGAATGCAGGAAGTAATGTATCGAGGTCATTGGCAACAATGATGTCTGTTCGTTTAAATAAGAGGTAAAAGAACAGCCGAATATTTAGTGCTGCATAGAACAAAGCACCGGTACGAAAAGGCAAGCGAAAACGACGTGTTTCGTATGGGCGCTCGAATGGCTTGCTATCAGGAAGCAAGCGCCCAACGAGTGTGATGTTGAAACCCATCTCAATTAAGGTAGCGCATACCTTTGCCACACGCTGATCGTGTTGCAAATCGTTTGAAACAAGAACGGTGATATGCTTACCCATGAGCGGTCGATTCCATTAGCGCATCGTATCGCGAATTTCCCTGAGCACCTTTTTTGTGTACAATGGAAAATCGGCATTCATCATCCAGCTGAAATACCCGAGGTCTTTGCTCAACACTTCTTGCACCGGTATGTTCTTGTGTTTTCCGAAATTGAAAACCGGCTGGTCCTTTTCGTTGTAGACGATGTGACCTGCAAAATCTGCCTTTTTCTTTCTTTCGCTCAACGTATGAATTACCTCCATATCGTTCTGAACAGGATGGTAGGTCTGTCCTTGTTCATCGACCA
The DNA here is from genome assembly GCA_044353065.1 of Flavobacteriales bacterium. Lineage (GTDB taxonomy): Bacteria > Bacteroidota > Bacteroidia > Flavobacteriales_D > Sanyastnellaceae > JAIBBG01. The sequence continues at coordinate 11,643 of JBILCQ010000019.1, forward strand.
TTTCCACATGAGCATAGCGTTCAAGCATGGCTTCGAATATTTCTAATGTAGCCAATGTATCAGGCAATGCCTCGTGTGCATCATCGAGTTGTTTGTCGCAATAGAATTTGTATGCCGCCTTTAAGTTGCGTTGCTCCATGAGGTGATAAATCACCTGCACGTCAATCAAGTTTCGGCCCTCCACATTAAAATCAATATCGGCCCGCAGAAACTCCTCAGCAATCATAGGTATATCAAATCGGTTTGAATTGAATCCACCCAAATCACAATCGAAAAGAAACTTAAATAGTTTAGGCGCCAGCTCTTTGAACGTAGGTGCGTTCGCCACGTCTGCGTCATAAATCCCATGTACCAACGATGATTCGATTGGAATTGGAACCGTAGGATTAATGAGCAACCGATGCTCCCTTCCGCGCTGAGCAGGCATCATGCTAACCTGCCCATCCGGCATTATTTTCACGATAGCAATCTCTACGATGCGATCCTTCGCGATATCGGTACCGGTTGTTTCGAGATCGAAAAATGCCAGTGGTCTTTTGAGGTTAAGTTTCATTTCGTGTTTGATTCAATTAAGGCGAGCGAAGGTAGGATATAAAGTTAGAGTGCGATGCGGTGACGAGAGAAACAAAAACCCCTCTGACTGGTGTGTCGGAGGGGTTCATTTTTTCCTATCGCTACCTTCGACTTCGCTCACGCAACTCTTCGAATTGGCTCAAGAAGTCAATTTACTTGATTCGGTCTATCCCTGAACGCGAACCTTCACGTACTGATGCTGCTCGTAAAGCAGTCGATTCTTCTTGGAGTCGTTCTCGTATTCCTTTCCCTGCACTGCCTTGGTGCCATTTCCAAATGAGTAATCTTTTCCTTCTTCACGACCATATGCTTTCAAGGCCGCACGAACCAAATCATGCGCTGCATCGAAGCGGAGCTGCACCAATTCTTCGTTTGACTTGAATTTGGTAGAAGGCACTTTCGAGGCCGAGGCTTCAATTACAACAACGGGTTTCTTTCCCGCCTTGATGATAGCATCAACATCTCGCACAAAATAGGCGAAATCCATTTCATCCTTCATCATGGTATGCGAACCATACACGAAGTAATGCGCGTATTGAGCGAATCCCTTCTCAGGAATGAATTGACGACCTACAGGATCTTTCTTATTGAACTTAAACTCTACCGGATCCAATGACTGGCCTTCGGGAGTTGCAACCAACGCCGGCTCATCGATTTTTCCATTGAACGAATCTTGCTCAGAATTCAATGCTTTTCCTGCTTGTTCCTTAGCTGCAGGCACCTCAGCACCTTGCTTAGCTGCTACTTTAGCTTCGGTCTTTTTGTCGCTGGGCTTTACACCTCCCTTTTTATCTCCTTCGATGACCGCAGGGGTTTCAGCAGGCAGTTCCTTCGTAAGATTCACAGGCACAAGGAATACTTCACGTTCAATCTCCTGGAATGCCGCTTCACAGGGAACGTTGATGTCGTCATCCTTAATTTTTTCTTTACCATTGTAATACTCGATGTGATAGCTTGTACATGGATTCAAAACCGCCAAGTAACCACCATCACGCTTGCGAGGACGATATTCCGAAATCTCCGAATTCTTATCGTTCTTCACCAAAATTCGAAGATCATCGGGAAGCTCTTCTCCTTCAGGAGTAATCACATATCCTTTCAACACGGCAAGCTGTGTTTCTTCTGTGATATCGGGCATGTCCACTAAGTAAATATCCTTAAGTCCATAGCCACCATCTTTGGAAGATGAATAGTAAGCTCTGCGACCATCTGCCATGGGCACGAAGAAGACATCATCATCAACGGTATTGACAGGATAGCCCAATGAAACCGGAGTGCCCCACTCTCCATCTTGACCGAGTTTCGAAAAGTAGATATCGAATCCACCCATCGTGTTGTGGCCGCGTGATGCGAAGTAGAGCGTCTTGCCATCAGCAGTTAAGAAGGGAGCGTCCTCGTCGTAAATCGTGTTGACTTGATTGCCTATGTTAAGTGCTCGCGACCATTCGCCGTTTGGGAGTTTCACACAACGATAGATGTCGCGTTTACCCGCACCACCGACGCGATCACTTACAAAAAGCAATGTATTTCCATCGGCTGAAACCGTTGCGTGCGTTTCCCAGGCGGCTGTATTGATATCGGAACCCAACAGAACCGGCTCACTCCATGTTTCCCCGATGAGTGTGCTTTCCAACAGCTGACCATCTCCAAAGTTATCTCGGTAAATGAAGAGTGTCTGACCATCTGGCGATACACTGATAGCGGCATCATGCGCATCGGTGTTCAGGTTTAGTAATTCGGGCTCCATCCAAACGCCCTCTTCATTTTTGAACGTCGCATAGATATCGTCTTTGAATTGCATCGTAACGAAGTCAATGATTTTACTGTTCGAAGAATCGGGACGAATACGCGGGCTCGTGAAGAAGAGCTGGCTTTCATCGAGAGAAAGTACCGGGCTATATTCATTCGAAGCTGTATTGAGCGCAGGACCAACATTCGTAATGGTGTAGTTTTTCGGATTGGCCATTTGCTTTTTTGCTTCCTGACACATTTCCAACTCGCGGGTTGCGTCGATATACATCAAGTGTTTTTTCCCCAACTCCTTTTGCAATCGTTCGAAGGTCGCAATGGCATCATCTATCTTAAGATTGAGAGCTTGTGCTCTGCCCAAGTAAAAGAGTGCTTGAACAGGCGCTCGCTTCTCCACCGGATCATATGGATCATAGTTTCTGCTGAAACGACGATCGCATGCAGCTTCCAAATACTGAAGCGCTTCGAGTTTGGAGTTTGCCGTTTGCAAATAGCAATAACCAATTTTATAATTCAGGTTGGCGTTGTTCGGATTCTCAACGAGCAAGTCAATCCAGGCGTTAATGCTCTGAATCCACAAACGTTCTTCCAACATCTGATTCGCTTCCAAAAATTTGGACGCAAATACAAAACGCTTGGGCGGTGCCGCGTTGACTGACGAAGCAGTCACAGCAAAAAAAGCTATGAGAAAAATGATACGCTTCATTCTATTTCAAGGTGTAGAGAAAGGTCAAAATTATTCGTGCCCGAAGATAGGCAACGCCTTGAATACGAAAGAAAAAAAAGAAGGGTTTGTTAAACCTCTCTGTTCATATCCCACGCCTCGAGATAATCGGCAACGCGGCGTACGAATTGTCCTCCGAGGGCACCATCGACGACACGATGGTCGTAGCTATGACTCAAGAACATCATGTGACGAATACCAATGAAATCACCCGAAGGAGTCTCTATTACCGCAGGTTTCTTGCGAATAGCCCCTACCGCCATGATGGCGACTTGTGGTTGGTTAATGATCGGGGTTCCCATCACATTTCCAAACGAACCAACATTGGTAATTGTGTAGGTTCCACCGCTGATTTCATCGGGGGTTAATTTATTGTTACGCGCACGATCGGCGAGCTCATTCACGCGCTTCGCAATTCCGGCGAGATTCAGCGTATCTGCATTTCGGATAACCGGAACAATCAGATTTCCGCTTGGCAAGGCCGTCGCCATACCCATATTGATATCTCCCCGCTTGATGATTTTATCGCCATCCACCGAGATATTAATCATCGGGAAGTCTTTGATGGCTTTCACCAATGCTTCGATGAAGATGGGTGTAAATGTGAGCTTCGTTCTTTCCTTCTGCTCGAACTGTTTCTTGATTTTCTCGCGCCACAACACAATGTTAGTCACATCGGCCTCCACGTAAGAAGTAACGTGTGGCGAGGTTTGCTTGCTCATCACCATATGATCGGCAATGAGTTTACGCATGCGATCCATCTCGATGATTTCGTCGTTACCGCCAACACTGATAGCCGCTTTCTGTTTTGCCGGCGCCGGAGTAGCTGTTGCCGCTTGAACCACAACTGGCTCTTGCTTCACAGACGGGGCTGCTACAGG
>JBILCQ010000185.1:0-4645 GCA_044353065.1 Flavobacteriales bacterium
CATTCTCAGGCAACCCTGTTACGTTAGAAATAACCAACAACAGCGGAGCTGTTATCTACTCCGGAACAACCAGCCCAGTCAACTATTACGAGCTCATTTCGGTGAGCAACACCGGAGAAATAAGCGGCTGCACCGACGCTTCTTCTTGCAATTACAATCCGGACGCAACCTGCGACGATGGGTCATGCAATATCTGTTATGGCTGCACCAATCCTTCAGCGTTGAACTACGATGCATGGGCTTGGTATGATGACGGAACGTGCATTTATGAAATGGTACCTCCGTTCATGGGTATGACAATGTTGCCCGATGAAACCAACAACCAGTTTTGGGTTCGTTTCGAAATGATGGACGAAGGAAACGGAGCTCCCTACGTATTGAGTTCAAGCTACGATAACCAGATGGTGGTGATGACACAACCCGGTCAATTACTCGCCGGTCCGTATCCGTGCGATGCTTCTATCGACTTCACACTGCAAAGTATGGAAGCAGGCATGATGGAGTATATGAATGCATCGATGGACGGAAATTGCTCCATTGCACTATCTGTCACCGAAATGGAAGCGAGCTTTACACTCTATCCGAATCCGGCCAACGACCGTGTAACCATTTCAGGTTGGGATGCAAATGCGAGTGTAACCATCACCGACGTCAGTGGTCGATTGGTTCGTCAAGAGCAACTACGCAACAACCAGATTGAAACTTCGATGCTTACAGATGGCATCTATGTAGTGACTCTCACTGAAGGAACCAAAACAGATAGTATGCGCTTGGTGATTCAGCATTAATAGTAAAAGATTCCAAATGAAAAAGCCGGGTTAACGCCCGGCTTTTTTATTTCTATTGATTAAAATGCCGATGTATCAATTCCGCCATGCGATTATTCACCACCTTCTGCAACTCTTCCAAACTCGCTTCCTTCACAGCTTGTACGGTTTTGAAATGATGAATGAGCGCTTGCGTAGTATGCATGCCCACGCCCTTGATGTCGGTGAGCTCTGAGCGTATGGCATCCTTGCTTCTGCGGTCACGGTGTTTCGTAATTCCAAAGCGATGCGCCTCGTCACGCAGACGTTGAATGAGCTTCAACGACTCGCTGCGTTTGTCCAAATAGATGGGCAAACTATCACCCGGAAAATAAATTTCCTCCAATCGCTTGGCAATGCCAATGATGCCAATCTTTCCATACAACTCGAGCTTCACCAAACTTTCGATGGCAGCACTCAACTGCCCTTTCCCTCCATCGATAATGATGAGCTGAGGTAACGTTTCACCTTCATCCAACATGCGACGATAGCGACGAAAAATAACTTCCTTCATCGTGTCAAAATCGTTGGGGCCTTCCACCGTTTTTGGATGAAAAATGCGGTAGTCGGCCTTACTGGGTTTTGCATTGCGAAAAACGACGCAAGCACTCACGGGATTGGTGCCTTGAATATTGGAGTTATCGAAACATTCAATATGACGCGGCAGCTCTTTCAAATGCAGATCCTTTTGCATCGTTTCAAGCACGCGATTCACGTGACGCTCGGGGTCAACCATCTCTTGTTGCTTTTGCGCGTCGAGCATATAGTGTGTGCTGTTGCGCTGCGACAATTCGACCAGCTTCTTCTTATCGCCTCGTTGAGGCACCGTGAGCATCACTCCGGGCAATTGCGTTTCCAATTCGAAGGGAAGAAAAATTTCCTTTGAACTACTCTGAAACTTGTCGCGTATTTCCAAGATAGAATACTCCAGCATCTCAACTTCGGTCTCATCCATGCGCTTCTTCACTTCGGTGGTGTAGGACTGAACGATGACACCATTGCTCACCTTCATAAAGTTCACATAACCCGCCTGGCTATCGCTCGCGATGCTGAATATATCCACGTCGTGAATACTCGGATGCACAATGGTGCTCTTCGCTTGAAAGGTGGAAAGCACTTCGATTTTGTCTTTCACTTCTTGCGCAAGTTCGAACTCGTATCGATCAGCAAACTCAGCCATCATCTGTTTCAACTCGCGAATGAGGTCGGAATAGTTACCCTTTAAAATCTTGCGCACCGCTTCCACGCCTCTATCGTAATCTTCGTTCGTCTGTTTGCCTTCACAAGGCCCCTTGCAATTGCCCAAGTGATATTCCAGGCACACCTTGAACTTTCCTGCTGCTATGTTCTTATCCGTAAGCGCCAGGTTGCATGTGCGCATCGGATAGAGCTTCTTGATAAGATCTAACACCATGTGCATGGTTCGTCCGGAAGGATAAGGACCAAAGTACTCCGATCCATCGCGTATGATTTGACGCGTCGGAAAGATGCGCGGAAAATCTTCCTTCTTGATCACAATGCTCGCATACGTTTTATCGTCCTTCAGCATGATGTTGTAGCGCGGCTTATACTTCTTAATGAGCGAATTCTCGAGCAAAAGCGCGTCTAATTCGGTTTCAACAACGATGTACTTGATGTCGGCAATTTTGCGAACGAGCACCTTCGTCTTTCCGTTCTCATACTGCTGCTTGTTGAAGTAACTCGACACCCGGTTCTTCAAACTCTTGGCTTTTCCGACATACAGAATTTCGCCGGCTTCGTCGAAATACTGATACACACCCGGCTGCTGCGGGAGAATTTTCAGAATTTGCTCTACTTTTTCGGGAATGACCTTCACGAGGTGCAAGTTACAACGCGCTTGATTATACCGCGCTGTGTTACCTTAGCCCACAGATATGAATCTCGTTACCGGAGCCACTGGCCTGTTGGGCACTCACCTCATGATGGAACTGCTTTCACGTGGCGAGCGTGTGCGCGCATTGATGCGCCCTTCGTCGAGCCTTCAGTCGGTTGAAAACGTGTTCCGATTTTGTAAAAGCGACAAGTTCAGTGACATTGAGTGGATGGAAGGCGATGTGCTCGACATCGACTCACTCGAGCAAGCCATGCAAGGTTGCACTCACGTGTTTCATTGCGCCGCTATTGTGTCCTATCATCCGGCCGAGCGCGACGAAATGTATCGCGTGAATACCGAAGGTACAGCCAATGTCATCAATGTTGCACTTCATCTCGGCAACATTAAAGTCGGATTCGTTAGTTCAATTGCGGCTATCGGTAAAGCCAAAAACAACGAGCACGTCGACGAAGAATCGGAGTGGGTTGAAAACGAACTGAACACGCACTACGCCATTACCAAACAACTTTCTGAAATGGAGTTTTGGCGAGGTATTCATGAAGGCCTTGAAGGTGTTGCCTTCAATTGTGGCTTCATCATTGGCCCCGGCAGCTTTGAACGTAGCAGCCCAAGTCTGTTCCGCAAACTGCATGAAGGCATGCGCTTCTATCCGCCGGGTGGCACGGGCTTTATTGCCGTTACCGATGCGGCGCGTTGCATTGCCGACTTGACGTTGGGTCCCACGAGTCGCGAACGATACATACTCGTCACCGAGAATTTATCGATGAAAGAAATCTTTCAACTTGTAGCGCAGGCACTGGAAGTTCGAGTTCCCTCGCAAGAAGCGAAACCATGGATTCTTCAACTCGCGCGCATGGCCGAATGGATAAAGGAAAAAATAACCGGACGAAAAGCGCTGGTCACGCGTGAGACGGTAAAAAATGCTTCGCTTCGTTTTTATTACGATGCTACCAAAATGCAACAAGCCACGAATCTAAAAGCAACACCCATTTCGGAAGCGATTAAACAGACAGCAGCGTACTTCCGGGAAAGTAAAAATTAAATCGACACTTACTGGTTTGAAGCACCTGCGCGTTGCATAGAATCCAATTTTTCTGAAATCTTGGTCTCAATTCGCAACATGAGTTCGGGATGAGATGCGTAGTAGGAGTAACTCTCCAAATACTGTTCACGCGAGAGCTGATACCTTTCCAAAAGAAGATTATAGTATGCGCCAACAGCGTGCGTGGAACTATCTACACGCTGATGCTCGATTGAATAGGCACCCTCGAGCAATCGCACATCGGTCAAAAGATTTGTAAACGTATTCTCCGAAAGAATGTGCGCCGGAACCACCTCGTTAGCTGCACCACCACATGCTTCTAACACTACTGCCAGAGCTAAGACTACCACACTGTAGGATACTATTCTTATCATCGGTTAAAGATTAATCGTTTTCCTAAATTACCTTCCAGAATATGGCCATGGTCGTATGCCTTGAATCCATTCACCCATGTCGTAAGCACTTTGCTTTGGAAGGTTTGTCCTTCAAACGGCGACCAACCGCATTTATAGAGAAGGTTGTCTTTGCTCACTATCCACGGCGAATTCAAATCGACCAAAACCAAATCGGCATAATATCCTTCACGAATAAATCCGCGTTTGTCGATGGCGAACATATCGGCCACATTGTGCGATGACTTGCGCACAATCTTCTCAAGTGAAAACACGCCCTGATGATAGAGCTCCAGAAGCGCAACCAATGCATGCTGGACGAGTGGTCCGCCACTGGGTGCTTTCAAGTAAGACTGTTCCTTCTCTTCGATTGTGTGTGGTGCGTGATCAGTTGCCAATACATCGATACGGTCATCGTTCACCGCTTCGCGAATAGCATCGCGATCGGCTTGCGTTTTCACCGCCGGGTTCCACTTGATGTAGTTGCCCTTCGTTGCGTAATCATCATTCGTAAACCACAAATGGTGCGTACACACCTCAGCTGTAATTT
>JBILCQ010000186.1:0-4642 GCA_044353065.1 Flavobacteriales bacterium
ATGCCAACAACTTGCGCTGATGTGCCTACCGAGTTACTCAACCCGCGTAACACATGGAAAGACAAAGCAGCTTACGACGCTAAAGCCAATGAGCTGGCCGAGAAATTCGTGAAGAACTTCGAGAAATTTAAGGAATTTGCCAACGAAGAAATTTTAGCGGCTAGCCCAAAATTGATGGCCAATTCATAATCCATAAATATATTTACAACACCTCGCACATGCGAGGTGTTGTGTTTTCGCCAAGTACTATGAAAAAGACGGCTCTCATTTTATCCATATTGGTAGCAATTACGATTAATGGCTTCACTCAATTTTCGATGAGTGTGCAGGGTGGCTTATTTCGCAATAAAATGGATGGCGGTTTTGAGGGGAGCGGTGTAAGCGCTGTCTATAAAAGTAATCTGAGTGCAGGCGTATCAATCGACTACACTCGAGGAAAGGTTTTTGGCTGGATGCTCGGTTACAACAAGTTCAATAAGTCCATCCTATTCGAAATTGATGCACTGCCGGGCGAAAATCAAATAGGATACAATTTCGTTACTCACGAAATTCAATGTGGATACTTGATACGCCTTGGGAAACACATTAATCTGAGCGTCGGCTCTTATGTGCACATCAACACCAATCAAGTGAGAGATGTTCAAGAGTGGGAAACCAATTTCTATTCTGTCATTCCCGAAGAACAATATCGAAAATTTGAAACCGGCTATCAAGGTAAGCTTCAACTCCAATTTTATCTCACTGATCGCATCTATGCCGGTGGATTTGCTAATGCCGGCATGTCTTTAACAGACTTACGATCAGAAAACTGGGATGAAGCTTGGTCAGATTTAAAGGATAGCAATAAAGAGCTAAAGAATGGCCCCATGAAGAACCTCTATCAACATTTTGGTCTTTGTATTGGCTTCCGCACCAAACGAAAAGAGGATTGAGTTGTTTAGCAATCATGCGACTCTTTTCATTCTCCATTCTTCATTCTTCATTATCTCTCATCTTTCTTTTCATCATAGCGATTGCCTCCGCGCAAAACGCAACCATTTCAGGAACAGTTACAGCTCTCCCTTCCAATGAGCCTGTACCATTTGCACCTGTCTTCATTCAAGGAACAACCACAGGAGCAACGACCGATATCGATGGCAAATTTTCCATTCCGAATCTTCAACCGGGTCTTTACAACATTGAGTGTGCTGCCATAGGCTATAAGAAAGCAATTGCGTTTGAAGTGGAAACCACTACCGACCGTCCTGCTGTAATCAATTTTGAATTGGAAGAGGTTATCGAAGAAGTGGGCCCGGTCGAGATTGTCGCTACGCGACGAACCAATCAAGATGAATCACCCGTATCCGTGCGCTCCATCGGTGTAAATGAGATCAAACGGAATCCCGGTGGCGACAGAGATATTTCGAAGGTAATTCGCACGTTGCCGGGTGTTGCGGCCATTCCGAGCTTTCGCAACGACTTGATTATTCGAGGAGGCGCCGCGAATGAAAACCGCTTCTACATCGACGGAATCGAAATCCCCAATATCAATCACTTCGCCACACAGGGCTCGAGCGGCGGTCCGCGAGGACTGATTAACGTGGATCTTGTGAATGAAGTCGAGTTTTTCTCGGGAGCATTTCCCGCAGCACGCGGAAATGCATTGAGTAGTGTAATGGAGTTTCAATTCAAAGACCCCAACCGAGAGAAGTTCACCAGCAACTTCATTGTCGGTAGCAGCGACATTGGCCTAACACTCGAAGGACCGACGAGCAAGAACTCAGCCCTCATCCTTTCTATACGAAGAAGCTACCTCCAGTTCTTGTTCAGCGCTTTGGGCTTACCATTTCTGCCAACGTACAACGACTATAATCTGAAATGGAAATGGGATATCGACAGCAAAAACAAGCTATCGATTCTATCACTAGGCGCTCTCGATGACTTTTCACTTAATCTTAAACTCGATGACGACTCAACCTCCGAAAGCTTCGCATTCAACCGCTATCTGCTCGACAATCTTGTCGTAAACAAACAATGGAACTATACGTTTGGTGTGAAGTGGGATCACTACGGAGAGAAAGGAAAATGGGCCGTGATAGCCAGTCGCAACATGCTGCAAAACGATGCCTTCAAGCATTATAACAATGATGAGACGCAGCCACGCAAGTTTGATTACAGCAGCAGCGAGCAAGAAAATAAAATTCGCATCGAGCGCAAAATGACGGGCAATGGCTGGAAGCTACTGTATGGTGTCGCCTATGAATATGCTCAATACTTTAACTACTCCAACCTCAGTGAATTCAATCCCGCCAGTGGCGACACATTTCAGGTGAGCTATAGAACCAATTTCAACCTCCATAAGTACGGGGCCTTCTTGCAATCGAGCAAAACAATGCTCAATAATCGCTTGACCGTTTCTGCCGGTTTACGGGCCGATGGCAACAATTTCAATGACCAAATGAGTAATTTGTCAAATCAAATTTCGCCACGAGTGTCATTCCGTTATGTGCTCGCTCCAAGATGGAGTATCAATGCCAACACGGGTATTTACTATCAGCAGCCCAATTATCTGTCCCTGGGCTACCAAATGAATAACGTATTCGTCAATAAGAATATGGAATACGTTAAGTGTTCGCAAGCGGTTGCGGGTGTTCAATACGATTGGGACAAACGCAACACCATCATTTCAGTGGAAGGATTTTACAAGTACTATGAAAACTATCCTATAAGCGTGAATCGTGGCATCAGCATCGCTAATCTGGGTGCAGACTTCGGCACGGTGGGCAATGAAGCTTTGGCATCGACAGGCCTCGGACGATCAGTCGGAATGGAGGTTTTGTATCAGCAACGATTCTACAAAGGACTCTACGGAATTCTTGCTTACACCTATGTGAACAGTGAGTTTACAGGTAACACCGCAAAGTGGACCCCTTCGAGTTGGGACAGTCGCCATCTGATAAGCATTACCGGAGGCAAACAATTCAAAAAGAATTGGGAGGTCGGATTTGTATTCCGTTTCAGCGGCGGCCTGCCCTATACGCCCGATGATGAAGGAGAGTCGATGAAAATTGAAAATTGGAATGCATTGGGAGTAGCGATTACCGATTGGTCACAGCTGAATTCACGCAGAGCAAGCTCATACCAGCAGCTCGACATTCGAGTAGACAAGAAATGGTATCTCAAACGCTGGACGCTCGATCTTTACCTCGACGTACAAAATGCATACGGATATATAACGGAGCTCAAGCCAATTCTAGACGTTAAACGAGATGGCAACGGACAGCCGATTGTCAATCCGAACGATCTCATGAAATACAATCCTAATTACATCACCAATACCAATGGAACTGTGCTGCCGAGTATTGGCATTATCATCGAACTCTAGCACACGAGTGAGCGAGAATTCCTCTGATAGCGAAAGAAGGAATACCCGAACATACGTTAGTGACCGGCTCCTCCGAAGTGCTGCTCGTCCAATCCAAACCGAAAGCCCATTCGCTTGCCGGTAGCCAGATTTGTACTCGTCGTTACACTTTGAATTTCATCGACTGTCACTTGCTGAAGGTTCTCATAGGGTGGCGCCAGTAAGTCGAAATCGAGTGTATAGAGAATAGCGCTTTCCACCACCTTTTCCATCGCACTTTTATCGAGAACACCATTGATAAAGTCGTTGTAAAGAAACCCAAGCTGGCGTTTTCCCTGCACAAAAAAGTGATTCTCCTTGTTCACGAAAATGCGTGCAATCAGATATCCTACGTCAGAAACACGCTGGTACTTGAAGGAGTCAGCCAGGAAGTTATAGACATTGATAATCCCCACGTAGGCATTATCATCATTATCCTTGACATAACCACTCTTCCAAACTGAATTGGAACTGTCAAGCTGAAACACATTGGTGTGCATATAAAAGATAAGCACATCGCCTGCGATCTTAATTTCCGCTTGAAAATCGCCTCGGTCACGATAATGAAAATCTACGCGTTCATCAGACTTGCCGTAATTCTTGGCGATATCTTGAACCGTATCTGAGAGCACATGCTTGAGGTCAGAAAAGACGCGCAGCGTGTTGTGGTAAACATCCTGTTTTAGAACGGCCTTCTCTCTGACTAGGCGGTACAAGGTTTCTCTCGTTTCACTCATAATTCTGTTTTTGAAATTGGCGATAGTGGTCTTCTGTAAAAGCTTAACAACTGACTTCGGAAAATTACTGCAAATGCTAGTTAATACAGATTATACTATTCGAAATGTATCTGTGATGAAAAAAAACACCCTTAAAACAAGCTCCTAAATCCAAAACTGATTTTAGCGTTCCGAACCAATATCGGATTATCGAATTGTTTACCCAAAGCGTAGTTGAATGTGAAGATACCCGCCTTAGTTTCAAAATTAAAACCCACCCCCGCATTGATTGGCACATCGCGAATGATTCCGCCGGAGCGCTGATATTCGTACCAACCTTGATCAACGAAAACATAGACCGCTGAATTCTGTTCCAATAACCAGCGATATTCGAGTGAGACAACACCCCAGGATGTTGCAAAAATGCTCTCTTCATTAATCCCCCGAATCGTTCTCAAACCTCCAATTCGTAAGACTTCGTTTTCGTATAACGAATCACTCAAAATAGCGGCACCCTTTGCGGACAGAAGTATTGTTTGTCGTT
>JBILCQ010000187.1:0-4624 GCA_044353065.1 Flavobacteriales bacterium
ATTTCGAAACTCCTTTTGAGTTACAAGCAGACAGTCTGTATTTTGTAGGTGTTGAGGAAATTGATTCCATTCGACCATTTTTTGTAGCCCGCGGTGGAAATAGTTTTGGTGAATCATCTCTTGCACGTTACAACAATATCAATGCTTCCATCATTAGCGGCAAGTCCTTTTTAGTGCGACTCACAATTTTGCCGTTAGATGAAAAGCCCGGTTGTACCGATGGGCAAGCCATCAACTATGAGTCATCTGCGGATATAAATGACGGATCTTGTGATTATCCGGGCTGCACAAATGAAGAGGCCGACAACTATGAACCAGACGCAACATTTGACAATGGTTCTTGTCAGGTGGGTGGTTGCATAGACAGCGCTGCATCCAATTACAATCCTTTGGCAACTTATCAAAATACGGAATGCATTTACATCGGCTGCACCAACGATATTGCTCTTAATTACAATCCCCAAGCAAATCAGGATGATGGCTCTTGCGAATTTCTTTCAGCACAAATGAATGCCTCCATCCTGAGCGGATGTCCTCCATTTCAATTTACGGCCAACAACATCAATGGCGAATATCCGGAATCGACTTGTGCTTTCTCAATCAATGGAGAGCAAGTTTCAGATGTGTGCTCAACAACATTTCAATACCAGTTCCTTGAGCCGGGCACTTACGAACTCACTTACATGATAACTGTAGGAAATGCCATAGATGATACTACAATTACTATAGAAGTATTCGCAGAACCCGACCAACCCGAAATCATTTACGACACAGAAACACATTTTTTGAACTGCCTCAATTGTGCAAACGACAATTTAGAGTGGCAGTTGGATGGAGAAACAATTGAGGATGCTTCAACTACTACCCTGAATGCCGAATTCGATGGTATTACTCAAAACGGAGATTACCAGCTCATAGCAACCAACAGCAATGGATGCAGCATTAACTCAGAAATCCTATCGGTCGTTCAACCACATTTGGCAGTGAGTTCGCCGAGCGGATGTATTCCATTTTCCGTATATCTCATTAATACTACAGACCAAATCCCAGGCATGACCTGCTCATTAAATACAGGTAATACAATCATAGAAAACTTCGAGGGGTTGATTGAGGTTACCTTCGAAGAAGCGGGAGTTTATTCACCGGAAATTACCTGCTCCGTAGGCCCCATTTCCGGAACTTCCAATGAAACGATTACCGCCTATGCATTGGAAATTCCCATATTGATTCTAAGCGACACTGCTGATGTGATTATCTGTGAAAATTACGAATCGTTCACTCAGTTCATCTGGAACGTTGACGGCGCTGTGATTGAAGGCGGAATCAGTCAACCGGCAGGCAATTCGGTATACCAGCTGCAAGCATACAACGAAGCCGGATGCGGAGGAAGCAATTTGTTTATCGCAATAAGCACAGAGGAAATTCATGATAATTCGGTCTACGCATATCCTAACCCGGCTAATGACTTTTTCCAAGTCCAATCGACCAAGCCAAGTGCCTTGCGAATCGTAAACAGCTTGTCGCAATTGGTCTTTGAATCTTCGAAAAGATCTAACAATCATAGCATTTCAACTTCAGCATGGCCCTCAGGACTTTATTTTCTGCAATGGTCAGATGATATTGAATGGCACACTGTAAAATTCGAAATCAATCATTAATATTCGTTTGGCATAGTTTTTAGAACCGCGACCACTGCAAGGCTGTTAAAGTTTAGTTAAGCCAAAACGCTGTAAACAATAGTTGTCCTTACATTTGAAATCAAGCATAATTTTAAAATCCAAGTATTCGATGAAAAAAGTATTTCTATCCCTAGCGATTGCAATTGGAATGTTTCAGAGCATTTCGGCTCAAACTCCGGTTGCGTCAGGTCCATCTATCAATGTAGACAAAGAAGTTCATGATTACGGAGATGTTCCGTTTGGAGGCGATGGCACATGTGAGTTCAAAGTAACCAACTCGGGCACTGAACCACTAATTCTAAGCAAGTGCAAGGGCTCATGCGGATGCACAGTTCCGAAGTGCGATCCAAACCCAATTCTCCCAGGTGAGAGTTCTGTTATCACTGTGAAATATGATACGAAGCGTCCGGGCCCCATCAACAAATCGGTGACTATTAATTCGAACGCTACGAATGAACCCGTAAAAGTGGTTCGCATCAAAGGAACAGTAGCGCCGGACCCGAACGCAGCTCCAAGTGGAGCCCCTGAAAAAGCTCCTGCTGGTGCTCCTGCCGGAGGCAATCAATAACAAAAAAATCTTGAAACTTCCGTCCTCACGGGCGGAAGTTTTTTATTAAAACAATAGACCATGAAAAAAATTACTCTCAGCTTAGCATTGGCATTCGGACTTGCTCTAAGTGCCTACGCTCAACCCGAACTGGTTACAGGTCCGGCTATTTCCCTGGATAAAGAAACTCACGATTATGGTGATATCGCATTCGATGCAAACGGTGCATGCCAATTCAAGGTGACTAATACAGGCAATGAACCATTAATTATTTCCAACTGTCAGGGCTCTTGTGGTTGTACGGTACCCAAATGCGACCCCAACCCTATCGCCCCGGGACAATCGTCGTTCATCGATGTTAAATACGATACCAAGCGCACTGGCCCATTCCAAAAATCGGTTACCATTAATTCAAACGCAGTAAATGCGCCTGTCAAAGTCGTTACTATCAAAGGCTCGGTAGGTGCTGATCCCGGTTTAGCTCCAACAGGTGCTCCCGAAAAGACCCCGGCAGGTGCACCGGTAAAGCAATAATCACTTTCTCATTTATACTTAAAGGAAGCTACTGTTAACGGTAGCTTTTTTTATGACCAGAACCTTGCGGATAAGCCTTGGCATTATTAAACCGGTTCAATTTGGTTAGGAGGAGCAAATCAGCAGAACACAGCGTTTTCTATTGCTTTCGATCACCAAAACAATCTGCTCATAAAAAAAGGTCGCTCAATGAGCGACCTTTTTCTATTAAAACAATTCTGCATTACATACGCTGTATGCGCATCGTTTGTGTGAAGTTTTCACCACGGAGCTGAATGGTATACAAACCACGTGGTAATTCAGTTATATCTAACGTAATCAACGATTGCTGCGGATTAACGCTCATTACGCGTCTGCCTGCAACATCATAGATATCCAACATTTGAATGGCTGAACCATTGATGGAATTCACAGTGAAAAGACCATTGGTTGGATTAGGATAGAGGTTAAACTCAGATTGCACCTCTTCAACATTTATTGTAGCATCGCATGGATTACCCGGTAAACTCAATGCACACATCATACGAGGAGCTGCATAACCTTGGATAGAATCAATAAAGGTTCTTGCCTTGGTTGCTGACATATCCGGATTAGTGAGTAATCCGTTTGCATGATTATCAGGCGCAACTACTGCCGGATCCCACCATTGCCATGGGCTTGAATCATAGATATTCGCACCACTTCTAACGATTGGATACAAGCCAAAATTTCCATTATTGTTGGCATTCGCAGCATTGGTATAAGCCAAGGTTGGCGCGAATGTCTCCGCTGATTGAAAAATTGCATTGTTGCCATAAGCGTTGGCTTGGGCCTGAACTGAGTATGAGCCACTAACTTCCACTACCTGCTCATCAGTTGTAGGAACGATTACGATTCCTTCTTGATAAGGCGCAAAGGGATCTGTTGGAACGTGGAAAGAAATCATTGGCGTGGAGCCATCTTCAAGCCAGGAAATATCTCCCATTGCACCGCCCATATTAACCATTATACCGAAATCGGAAGGGTAAGAAATATGGTTTGGGTAGCACAATGTATCACCATTCTGGAAGTTTATGCCTACAGAAGTTCCATCAGCGTTTCCATTTATTTGTTCTACAACCATAGGAATTGGACCTGTACCGAATGGATCCCAATTGAACTTTGGAATCATGGCAATATCCTCCAGCCAATTATCCAACGTGGCTGCAGCAAAGGCAATATATCCGCCCGTTCCTTCACCCCATACCGCAATCTTTGAACCATCAACCCCATATGGGTTTCCATCTTCAACAACTGATTTGCGGAAGAAACGAACAGCTGTGCGGCAATCTTGAACACCACGATAAGCTGCATTCAACAAGGTATACGAGCGTTCAGGTTGAGTGGGAGCAATTGGATTCCATCCAAGACGATAATCACATGAAGCTACCACATATCCCATCCTGGCGAAGCGTGAGCAAATTTCGACAGCAGAGCTATCTGTCTTTGATCCACCAGTTCCACCATTCAACGGATAAGGTAAAAAGTTTCCAGTATGGAAATACAACAAAAGAGGACGGTTTGTTTCTACATCACCCGCAGGTGTGTAAATATCAAGTTTTAATGCTTCCGGCACAGCTTCATTAAAAACTGAATAATAAAGCACTGTTGCATTAACTCCATAAACCACGTTAGAAGTTACGTTTACATCTGTGAACACCTCATTGAGATAGCGTTGGGCGGAGGACTGCGCCGCAAACGCCATAAGAAAAGACATGAGCAAGTAGATTTTTCTCATCGAATTGAAGATTTAGTTAGTAAATTGTTCAAGCGAAAGTAACTGAAAAAAATGACTGCTTTTGAGAAAAATCAGCAGTTATTCACAACTCATAGGTCAGTTGAATGT
>JBILCQ010000339.1:0-4624 GCA_044353065.1 Flavobacteriales bacterium
ACTAAACGTAACAGCCGCAAGCGAGGAAGTTACAAAAGCGTCTGTCGAATATCGAACATACACCAACTCTTCTGCACTGGGCGCTGCGCTTGCCGTTACGGTAACGGTTACTGCATCTGTGCTTTCGACACTTCCGGCAGCCGGCGATTGTGTGGCTGAAGACAGCGTCACCGGTTGCGCAGTGGTCTCCATAAAGATTGCCTGCGTGTTGGTGTAACCGGCATCAATCCAGTTCATGGTGTACCATTTACCATTGGAAATGGTAACCCAATTGTTTGCCCCGGAATTGAAGGTGAGATCGGTAAGCGTGTTCATGGAAAAATTAGCATTCTTCCAAGTGTTGTTCCATGGACTTCCGCTCGGGCCAGAGGAAAAAACGAATTCATGAGCCCCGCCTACCAAATCGCCGCTACTCGCTGCGACAGAGAAGATGGTCTGCCATCGCGGCTGCCCTTGGGTGATTTTCACCAATCTACCGCCCGGCACTTGATTGGGATTGGCCAATGCCAAATTGTTGGTCGGAACGTTGGTCCAACCGTTCCATGCCCCGGGCATGTTGACTCCTTCAGGCTCGTAGATTTGAGCCCAAGCTCCACTTACCACCATGGCAAGCAGAGCAATTAGAAATTGCTTCATTGTTTTTTGTTAAAAGGTTAAATTTTGAAAGGGAGGCTGCGAAATTTTCTCTCATAGCCCATCACGAAGCTAATTAAGAAAGTGTAAAACGAACACTATCAAAGTGTGATTTTCAAACTAATGTAAATCACCTCGCTGATTTTCATCATTTTACAAAACAAAGAGCCCCGGCCTTTGCCGGGGCTCTTCCCTTTCAACAAAAAACAGTGAAGCTTATTTCTGAATCATCAGTCGTTCAGTCTTCACTACATCATTATCCGCGATTTCTACCATGTAGATTCCGGATGACAGTGACTGATCAAAAACTACTGCTGTATTCAATGTTCCGTCAACGCTGTACACTTGATTGTATACTACACGTCCCATAGCATCGATCACGCGAACCGAAACTTGCTCAGCTTGTAGGTCAAATGCCTGAACATTGATTGCGCTACCGTTTGATGGGTTTGGATAAACAGCCAAGGTCTGGCCTTCACCAAGCATAACGAAGTCAACATCTGCGCCTTCCTCGTTCAGCATTCCGCTAGCAGAAGTGTTGTTCACCAAAATGCGTTGTACAGGTCCATACACACCGGCTCCATAACCAAAGTTTGGACGGATACGCACATTCCATGCACCGGCATTTGGCAATGTACCTAAAACACCCAATCCAAGATATGGAGTAGCTGCTGTAGTAGTGTAAGTTGCAGGAACTACAGAAATCGAAGTTCCATCTGTGCAGCTAACTACCTGAGTAAACTCATATGTGTAGTTGATAGCTGAGCAAGCACGTGGGTCGCCTGTTACAGGTGTACCGGTCAAGTAATTGCTGCGCAACAACGAGGATGGGCAACGCTGTGAAGATTTCACTTCCAAGTTTGGCTGAGTGCGAATGGCCATTGAAGAGCAGTTACCGGTTGCAGCGCCAATTACGTCAATTGGTTCAGCTGTACCTGCACTGTTCATCATATTGTAACGAACATCTATGCTTGCATTGTAAATACCGCCATAACGCAACGCATAGCTTGGGTGTGACAATACTGTTAGACCATTGGTGCCAGACAACGATGTAGTACCCGAAGCACCGCCACCGATTCCGGTAAATTTGAATGTGTATGTAACACCTTGCGATGGAGCACCACGGTAAGTTGCCTTATAAGCGTCACACAATGACAAGCCACCTGCAGGAACCGCTGTGTTGCAGCTAGAAGGCATCAAGTGCTGAATGCACATAGCAAATGTACCGCCTTCGTTTGCCACTGCTGAACCTACAGAAACATAATAAACAGTGCCGGGAGTAAGGCCTGTGTAGTTCAAACGCTCGAAATCACCTGCACCACTCGATGTGTTCTCTACTGCACCCGACATCAATTGGAAGCCGCCGCCTACTTTGGTGTAGAGGGCGATTGCATCGTCCTGACCAGAGCCGGTGAGTGTAATACTAACGCCTGTGCTTTGTGCTGTGAACTTGTACCAAGTATCCTTCCCTCCGGAATCAGCTGACTGAGGAGAATCCGTTGCGTTCGCTGTTGTACCGTTAATCGCATAGCAATTAGGGTATGCCGCATTGCTGCTGTATTGAACGTTCACAGCACTATACGGTGAGTCATTGCTCACGGCGTATCCGCAGTTTGAGCATTGTCCCCAACATACAACCGGAAGAACAATATCAGATTGCACGTTAATCGAACGGTTGGTAAAGCCAAAGTTGGTCACGGTGCAAGGTGAACCTGCGGTTAGGTTCTCTTGTCCGCTCCAAGCATCGTGTGCAAATTTGAATTCATGAGGACCTGACTGAATAGTTGCAGTTCCACTGTAAATACCATTTCCATCAGGGTCGGTCAATTGGAAGCAACCACCGCACCATGCGTTGAAGTCACCGTTCACTTCAGGAACGTTGAAGCCGGTTACTTGCGACATATCCACATTGAATGTTACATCGTAGTACTCAACGCACTCACCGCAAGAAGCCCAGCAGTTTACTGGGAGAATTGTGTCGCCCGTAACAACCAATGAGCGGTTGGTGAAACCAAAATTCGTAACCGTGCAAGCTGTTCCAGGAACCAGGTTCTCTTGACCTGCCCAGCTGTCATAGGCAAACTTGAATTCGTATGTGCCTGGTGAGATATAAGCGGTACCTGTATAAATATCATCATTGTCAAAATCGGTAAGCTGGAAACAACCACCGCACCATCCGTTGAATGAACCGTTTACTTCAGGAACACCATAACCGGAAACTTGACTCATATTTACTTGGAAGGTAACAGCTACTTCAGTCACGCAATCTGCGCAAGTTCCATAGCATACTACCGGCAATGTTTGGTTTGCTGTTCCAACAGTCAATGAACGGTTTGTAAATCCACCATTAGTTACAGTGCAAGAAGTACCAGAAGCAAGCTGCTCAGAAGCAGACCAGTTGTCCAAAGAAATTTTGTATTCATAAACACCTGTTTGCATCGCAATAGTGGCAGTGTAAACACCATCATTGTCGGCGTCAGTCATTTCGTTACAGTTACCACACCATCCGTTGAAGGTTCCGGAAACATAGGGTGTAGTAAATCCACTTTCGTTTGCCATGTTGATTTGGAATGTCACATCATAGGTTGGAGCCGTGCAAGAATTACAGCTGGCCCAACAAACTGTTGGAAGTGTAAGTGCAGTTCCATTTACAGTCAGTGAGCGGTTGGTGAATCCACCGTTCGTAACTGTGCAAGAAGAACCTGACGTCAACTGTTCAGATTGAGTCCAGGCATCATAAGCAAACTTGTACTCATAGCTACCATCCGTCAATGCAATTACGGTTTCCCAAACACCATCACTGTTTGCGTCGGTCATTGGATAAGTTCCACCCAACCAACCATTCCATGAGCCATTCACACAAGGAACGTTTACAGCAGGATTAAATCCTGAAACTTGTGACATATCCACCTTGAATGTTACGTTGCGTGTTGGAGGCGCGCAGCTAGTGCAAAGATCCCAACACACAATCGGCAACACTACATCAGCATTACCAACGATGATTGTTCTGTTTGTGTAGCCACCAATGGTAGAAGTACAAGAAGAACCCGGAGTCAAATTCTCCTGGCCTGTCCAGTTATCATACGAAAACTTATACTCAAAGGTGTCTTGGTTCAATTGAATGGTGGTTTCCCAAATTCCATCACTGTTTGCGTCAGTCAATGGATTACAGTTACCACAGAATCCGTTGAATGATCCATTTACTTCAGGTGTTGTAAAACCGGTTACGTTCTGCATGTCAACTCTGAACGTTACGTTCTTCGGCAAAAGTGCAGCTGCGCATGTGCTGCAGCTGTTCCAGCAAACCACCGGCAAGGTTACATCAGCGCTCACCACCACTCTGCGATTTGTGAAGCCTGAATTCGTTACAGTACATGGAGAACCGGCAATGAGGGATTCCTGACCGGTCCAGTTGTCATATGCAAACTTGTATTCATATGTACCATCCGGAATGTTGATAGTTGTTTCCCAAATACCATCCGACTCGGGGTCGCTGAGCGGGTTCGCATCACCACTCCAACCGTTGAACGTACCGTTCACTGTTGGTGTAGTGAAACCACTGATGTTTGAAAGGTCAACACGGAAAGTTACCGCGCGCACCGAAGATGCACCGCAAGCAGAGCAGCTACCATAACATACGATTGGCAATACGATGTCTGTAGATTCTACAGTCAACGCGCGGTTGGTAAATCCGCCTGTGGTGATGGTGCAGGGTGTTCCGGATATCAAGGATTCCGAACCGGCCCATGCATCGTAAGCGAACTTGTACTCATAAGTGCCTGCTGCAATCGAAGCAGTTCCTTCCCATACTCCGTCTGAATTGGCATCCGTAAGCTGAAAGCAGCCTCCGCACCAACCGTTAAATGTTCCATTGACTTCAGGCGTTGTATAGCCCGTTACGCCATTCATGTCAACTCGAAAGGTCACATTCACCTGTGACCACATCAAGCCAACGATGAAGAGCATCGCTGTCGTGAATAAAATCTTTTTC